>CAYUSM010000100.1:0-10612 GCA_964447345.1 uncultured Sulfitobacter sp.
TCGCACAATGTTCTGCAAGCGTTTGTCGATGCTTTCGATGTCGGCCAGCATCAGCTCGGTCTCGATGGTCTCGGCATCAGCGACCGGATCAACACGGCCTTCCACATGGGTCACATCCCCGTCCTCAAAGCAACGCAGCACATGCGCGATCGCATCCACCTCGCGAATATTGGCAAGAAACTGATTGCCCAGCCCCTCTCCCTTGGAGGCCCCTTTGACCAGACCCGCAATGTCGACAAAGGTCATGCGCGTGGGGATCACCTGTTTTGATTTGGCGATCTCGGCCAGCGTGTCGAGCCGGGCATCGGGCACGGCAACTTCGCCCACATTGGGCTCAATGGTGCAGAAAGGAAAGTTGGCAGCCTGCGCCGCCGCGGTGCGGGTCAGCGCGTTGAAAAGGGTCGATTTGCCGACATTCGGCAGACCGACAATACCCATTTTGAAACCCATGACAGCGTCCTTTGATCAAGTTGGCGCTGTCCTATGGCCTCAGCGCGGGTCGCGCAAGTCCCGCGCCGCACGCCTGTCCTCGCGGGCCTGGAAAATCAGGATCCAGGCCAGCAATATGAACATCGGATGCGTCAATCCACCGGAAAAGATGATGGCAGGCACCCAGATGAGAAAGACGATGATTGCGAGGATGGGACGGCCCGTCAGCAGGATCGACACCGGAGGAAGCAACAGGGCAAGGACATAGTTCATAGCAGAGCCTTTGACGTTCAAATGCAGAGAATTCTCTCCCGTTGACCTCGATATAGGGCGCATGCCCCGCAGTTTCAGCCTTTCGGGCAGAGACAGGCAGCCCGTATAGCCGCAGCTCTGTTGCGCATTGCAATCGGGCACAGTCTGGGACAGAAACGCGCAAACGCGCGCAGGAGAGAATGATGACCCGCATCGACAGCAAGTTTGCCGACCTCAAGACCAGGGGGAAAAAGGCCTTTGTCTCTTATATCATGGCGGGTGATCCGGATTACGATACGGCGCTTGCGGTGATGAAAGGTCTGCCGGGCGCTGGCGTTGACGTGATCGAGCTTGGCCTACCTTTCACCGATCCTATGGCGGACGGCCCAACCATCCAGCTTGCCGGTCAACGGGCGCTTGATGGCGGCATGACGCTGAACAAGACCCTTGAGATGGCAGCGGCCTTCCGCAAAGACGATGACACCACCCCCATCGTGCTCATGGGCTATTACAATCCGATCTACTCCATGGGGGTAGAGACGTTCCTGAACGCGGCAAAGGATGCGGGCATTGACGGGCTGATCATCGTGGATCTACCCCCCGAAGAAGACAGTGAATTGTGCCTGCCCGCGCAGGAGGCCGGATTGAACTTCATCCGTCTTGCCACGCCAACCACCGACGACAAACGCCTGCCCCGCGTGGTTCAGAACACTTCCGGCTTTGTCTATTACGTCTCCATCACTGGCATCACCGGTGCTGCGGAAGCCGACGCAGGCGATGTGGCACCGGAAGTTGCGCGCATCCAGAAAGCCAGCGGCCTGCCGGTGATCGTTGGCTTTGGTGTGAACACGCCCGAAAAGTCCAAGGCCATCGCTGAGGTCGCCGATGGCGTGGTCGTGGGTTCCGCCATCGTGTCGCGTATCGGCAAGGGCGACAGCGTCAATGAGGTTCTGTCTTTCGTCAAAACTCTGTCCGACGGGGCCCACGCCGCCTGATCCATCACCACCCGTGGTTTTGGTGAGCCTGCAGCGCCTTCGCCGCCCGGGTCAGGCACAGATCCAAACGACCGGGCGCCAACCGCGAAGAGGCGCCAGCCGATGAGCGCGTCCTGAGGATCCGATCAATCCCGCGCCGCATCGAGGTATTCGCGCAGGGCCACCAGTGTCGGTAACATGCCCGTCAGTTGCGCATAATCCATCTCGCCAAGCAGCTTGCCAAACTCCGGGGCGAGGTCCTGGATGATCCGGGCGCGCAGGTCGCGCCCCTTCTGTGTCAGCCAGACCGTTTTGGAACGCCCGTCATTTGGATTGTCACGCAGTTCCACATATCCCTTCGCCGCCAGCCCTTTCAGTGTATGAGTCATGCTGGTCTTTGGCACCTGAAAGGCACGGGCCATGTCGATGGGCACAGCCCCATCGCCCCGGTTGATCAGATGGCTAAGCACCGCGAAATGAGGTGCAATCAGCCCATCGGGCAGCCGCGCCTCTAACTGGGCGCGGCTCAGCTGTTCGATGATCCCGATCTCCTTGAAAACTTCAAAGAGCACGCGGGGGTCCGGGTCATGCACGTGTCAGTTTTGCCTCTAGTGGCCAGCGCGGGGTGCGCGGAATGCTCGGACCATAGCCGAGCCGCCCGAGCATTTGAACCGTATGTCCCTTGGGTGCGAGCAACTCATGCGCTTCCGCATACATCGCGTCCATTTCCGGGTACTCCTGCAAGGCCTGACTGATCGGATGCAGCGACAGCCCCATCCGGGTCGTCGTCAGGTTCAGCCGCAGCCAACGGCGCCCAGCTTCGATGTGATCAAGGCTGGTGTTGCCCGGTGTGGTCAGCACCGCATAGGCAGGCGTGCTGAACATGATCTCACGGTAGATCTCGATGCCCTGCTGAAAGCCGGGATCATCGGGATCGCCCAGACCTTCACGGGTCAGGACGCCCGCCAACATCAGGCTTTCCAGAAAGGCACCTCCCATATCAATACCGTCGGGCGAGGCATTGATCTCGGCCTTACCCATACGCATCAGGTCCACGCTTTCCTTCATGGTGCGCGGTGTCATGGTCTCGATCATCCAGGCATCGAAGGACAATTGCTGAATGCGTTTCACCATTGCAGCTTCGGTGTAGACATCCACAAGCAGTTCCAGTTCATTGGCCAGCGCGGCCGGGACAGGCCGGTCCTCGAACGGCTCCTTGCAGGAGCGACGCTCCATGATGTGCGCGGCCAGAGGATCGGGCGACGCCCCTTCCGAAAAGACTGCATGGGCGATAGGACCTTCCGGGCCTTCAGGGAAAAGCGTCAAGTCAACCGCCTGTCCTGAAGCGCTTGCCGCAATGACCATCTGTTCCAGGAAACACCCCATGCCGACCATGATCTGGCGGCCATCCGGGTCAGTGTGCGGCAGCCAACGTTCACCGTCGTGCCAGAGCGTTAGCGCATCCTCCCCTTCCAGCGCCACCTGCCAGGGCTGGAGGTTATGGGGGTTGGGGGCCAGCAGCGCATAGCTCAATGCGTTCTTCCGCGGGTCTGAATAGGTGCCCGCCAGCGCCCAGGGGGCCTGCGCGCGGGTGGGGGTCCGGGTCGTGACAAAGCCACCGGCAGCCGCCCCTGCGGCCAGGATTGTGCCGCCGCCGATCAGGGACAGCATCTTGCGTCGGGAAAGGGTCATCTCACATCTCCAATATGGTACGATATTGCACTATCTAATATAGTACGATATCGCACCAATCAAGACATATCTTTGAATTGATCTTCCCCGCAGCAATCGGTAAGAAAAGATGACCAATTTCGGAGCTTAACCATGCCCGCCATCACCAACATCGATGATCTCAAGCGCCTATACGCCCGCCGCGTCCCGCGCATGTTCTACGATTACTGCGAATCCGGCAGTTGGACGGAGCAGACGTTCCGCGAAAACACCTCCGATTTTGACAAGCTGCGTCTGCGCCAACGCGTCGCTGTGGACATGTCAGGCCGCACCACCGCCAGCCAGATGATCGGTCAGGACGTGGCCATGCCCGTCGCCCTCGCCCCCGTGGGTCTCACGGGCATGCAGCATGCCGATGGGGAGATCAAAGCCGCCACAGCAGCACGCGACTTCGGCGTCCCGTTCACGCTCTCGACGATGTCGATCAACTCCATCGAAGACGTGGCCGAGGCGACAGGCGCCCCCTTCTGGTTTCAGCTCTACACCATGCGCGATGCCGATTACGTCAGCCGCCTCATCCAGCGTGCCAAGGACGCCAACTGCTCAGCGCTTGTCATTACCCTTGATCTGCAAATCCTTGGCCAACGCCACAAAGACATCAAGAACGGCCTGTCCGCTCCGCCCAAGCTGACCCCCTCGACCATCGCCAACCTCGCCACAAAATGGCGCTGGGGGATCGAGATGCTGCAGGCCAAACGGCGGGAGTTCGGCAACATCGTCGGCCACGTCAACGGCATCTCGGATGCCTCCAGCCTGGGCGCATGGACGGCAGAACAATTCGACCCCTCGCTTGACTGGGGCAAAGTGGCCAAGCTCAAGGAAGAATGGGGCGGCAAGGTCATCCTCAAGGGCATCCTGGATGCCGAGGACGCCACAATGGCGCTCAAGGTCGGGGCAGATGCGATTGTTGTCTCGAACCACGGCGGGCGGCAGCTGGACGGTGCAGTCAGCTCCATCAGTGCCCTGCCCTCGATCCTCGACGCGGTGGGCGATCAGGTCGAGGTCCACCTCGACAGCGGTATCCGCTCTGGTCAGGACGTCCTCAAGGCCCTCGCCATGGGCGCCAAGGGCACCTACATCGGACGCGCCTTTGTCTACGGGCTGGGCGCAATGGGCCAGAAAGGTGTGACCACAGCGCTTGAGGTGATCCACAAGGAGTTGGACACAACCATGGCGCTCTGCGGCGAGACAAAGGTCACCGATCTGGGGCGTCACAACCTGCTGATCCCCGAAGGTTTTGGCGGGCGCTGGCAAGCGGCATGAGGGTTTGCTAAGCGTAAGCGATGCTGATCTTCCTGCGCCACAACCTGACGTTCCTTGCCACCCCCAAGACCGGAACCACAGCCGTCGAGATGGCACTGAAACCCCGTGCGGAGATCGTCTTCAGCAAAAGCCGCAAACACATCACGGCCCTGCGCTACGCCAACAAGATTGCACCCTTTCTTGAGGACACCTTTGGCGTGCGCCCGCCGTCCGTCGCCATCATGCGTGAGCCCGTGGCCCAAATCCGCAGCTGGTACAAATACCGCAGCCAGTCGCGTCTTGATGGCACCGCGCAAAGCACCAAGGACATCTCGTTTGACCAGTTTGTGCTGGAAGTCATCAGCGATGATCCCCCCAAGCGGGCGCAGATCGGCCGGCAATTCAACTTTCTGACCGATGGCAAGACGCAGGTCATGGCAAACCACATCTTTGCCTATGAGGCGCAGGACGATTTCCTGATGTTCCTGTCAGAACGATTGCAGGAACCGGTTGAGATCGCCCCGCGCAACATCTCTCCCAAAGTCGAAGCGCCTCTAAGTGAGACCACCTTGGCACGGCTCAGAGAGGTGCGGGCGGCTGACTTCATCCTCTACAATGAGATCATGGACAAAGGCGGTCATCTGGAGACACCTGCGCCGTAGGTTGCCTGCCGCGCCAGTGACGGGATCAGCACAAGGGCTGTCAGTGCCAACAGACCCGCCACAGCCACAAAGGCCATGCGCAGGCCAAACCCTTCCGCAACCAGCCCCATCAATGGCGGTCCAAAGAAGAACGCGCCATAGCCAATCACAGACGCCCGGCTGATGGCAGCAAGCCGTTGGCGCGCAGGCACCACACGGCCAATCAATGCCATGGCCAAAGGCACGACAACCGAGATGCCCAATCCTCCAATGGCATACCCCAGCAGAGCGACGCTAACGGTCGGGGCCATTCCGGCAAGACCGATGCCCGCCGCGGAAACCAGACAGGCGAGCAGCATCAGCTTCGTGTCCGTCATCACCCGCACCAATCCATGCCCAAAGAGCCGCCCAAATCCCATAGTCAGCCCCAGTAATGCCGGTCCAAGTGCGCCCTCCGCCGGAGAGCCGCCCAGGGTCCGCTCAAGATGCAGGGCAGACCAACCTTCCGTCGCGGCCTCGGCCAGAAAGGCTGCCAGTACGACAAGCCCGGCTACAATGACCAGCGACACCTGCAGACCCGGTGCATCGCCCGGCGCATCCTCAATGGATGCAGGTGGTGCATCCCGCGCGGCCCAGATCAGCACAACCAGCAGCCCCACCAGCAACGCCATGATAAAGACCGGCCCGTACCCCGCTTGCCGCAATGCCCCAGTGGTCAGCGAGGCCCCGGCATAGGCAAAAGAGTAAAGCGCATGGTTGAGGTTCATCAGCGCTCTCCCACTTTCCTCTTCAATCTCCGAGACGCGGGCGTTGATCAGCACGTCGACTATCCCAGAGCCGACAGAGGAAAAGAGCATGGCCACAGTCAGCGCCATCAATGTACCCGAAAGGCCCGCGCCGAACATGCCCATGGCCAGCACCGCAATGCCCAGCGGGATAGCCAGTCCTCCGGCCAACGCGCGGCAGGCGGGGGCCAGCCACATCGCAGCAAAGGCACCAAAGGAGGCAAAAAGGATCGCCAGGCCATACGCCCCGTCCGAGGCACCCACTTGGGCCTTGATCACCGGCATCTGTGCAAAATAGGTGGCCCAGGCCGCCCCGATGGCGACAAAACCCGCCAACGGTCTGCGTGACAGATATATGTCCCTTCGCATGCCCATCGCTTGGCCATGACACGGAGCCCTTACCTTGCCAAGAGAGCTTTGAGGCGCAAGCCACAAAATCTTGGTCACAGAGGGGCGCTGATTTTATGGATGGCGCTCCGGCAGATTCGCCCTTTTCATGTTTCGGAAAGCCGTCTATAGGCACCACTTCACGCGAGAATACAGCCTTGGAGGATTCTCGCCCTAACCTATTGGAGATTAAAATGGCCGGAGAGATTCCAGATCTTGAAGCCCAGGTACGGACGGGGACAGGCAAGGGCGCCGCTCGTCAGGCACGCCGTGATGGCATGGTACCAGGGATTGTTTTTGGTGGCGACGTAGACCCGCTGCCGATCAACATCCCGTTCAACAAACTGCTGACGATGCTGCGCAAGGGCCGGTTCAAATCCACCCTGTTCAACATGAAAGTCGAAGGTCACGACGACGTCCGCGTGATCTGTCGCGACGTTCAGCGTCACGTGGTCAAGGACCTGCCAACGCACGTGGACTTCATGCGCCTGAAGCGGACCACCAAGATCAACCTCTTCATCAACGTCGAGGTATCCGGTGAAGAAAACTGCCCCGGCCTGCGCAAAGGCGGCGTTCTCACGTTGATCCGTCCGGAAGTTGAACTGATCGTGACGGCTGCTGATATCCCTGAAAGCATCACAGTGGATATCTCTGGCCTTGAGATCGGCGACAACGCGACGATTTCAAGCGTGAACCTGCCTGAAGGTGCCAAGCCAACCATCGACCGTGACTTCGTGATCGCTCAGATCTCGGCACCCTCCGGTCTGGCGTCTCAGTCCGACGATGATGAGGACGAGGATGTGGCAGCAGATGAAGTGCCCACAACAGAGATGGGCCCGCCTGACGGTGAACAATCCGAGGATTGATCCTCACCCAAGCCAACCCAGAAGGGGTCGCATTGCGCGGCCCCTTTTTTGTTTGTCGCGGCCCAACCAGTCAGCCAGAAACCTGATTTTCTTTCCCCTGTACCGTGACTAAAGTGCGCACAGTTGCAGGAGCACCCCATGAAACTGATCGTCGGCCTTGGCAATCCCGGCCCGAAATATGCGCGCAATCGCCACAACATCGGCTTTATGGCGGTGGACCAGATTGCCGCCGATCACGGCTTTGGCCCTTGGAAATCCAAGTTTCAGGGCGTCATCAGCGAGGGCCGCTTTGGGTCGGACCGCGCGGTACTTCTCAAGCCCGAAACCTTCATGAACAACTCCGGGCAATCGGTGCAGGCGGCCATGCGCTATTACAAGATGGAGGCGCAGGATGTCATTGTTCTTCATGATGAAATCGACCTCGCCCCTGGCAAGGTAAAGTGCAAATCCGGCGGCGGACATGCGGGCCACAACGGGCTGCGGTCAGTCCATGCGCATATCGGGCCAGAGTATGACCGCGTGCGGCTGGGCGTCGGCCACCCCGGCCACAAGGACGCCGTGCCGGGCTACGTGCTGCGCGACTTTCCCAAGGGGGATGAGGATTGGCTGGATGACGTCCTGCGTGGCATCGGTGACGGGGCACCTCATCTCGCCGCAGGGGATACCGGCAAGTTCATGAACGCGGTCGCCTTGCGCGTAAACCCGCCCCGCTCTGGCACCGGTGCAAAAGGCCCCGCCAAGACCGCAAAAGAACCCTCGGCGAAAGCCGAGACCCCCAAGGCTGCACCGGCTGAAGAACAAAAGTCTGCGCTGCAAAGATTGATGGAGCGTTTCAAATGAGCCTTTCCGATGCCTTCGCGGCACAAGCCGAAACCTGCACCCGCATGGGCTCACCTTTCATGGGGCAACTGCTGACCATACTGTCCAATCATTGGCCGACTGACAGTGCGCTTGGCCAGAAGTTTGCCCGCTTTGAGGGGGACATCGGACCCAGCGGGCATTCCCTGCCCTTGCGGATTGCAGGCGGTCTGCATGCACTTGTGCTCAATAACAGTGACGCTGATCTTGCCGCTCTTTATCCTCCAAATACTGCCACGGACGAAGACCTGATGCGCGGCGTTCTGAAC
The DNA here is from genome assembly GCA_964447345.1 of uncultured Sulfitobacter sp. Classification (GTDB taxonomy): domain Bacteria; phylum Pseudomonadota; class Alphaproteobacteria; order Rhodobacterales; family Rhodobacteraceae; genus Sulfitobacter. Next base: position 8,435 of record CAYUSM010000100.1, read on the forward strand.
GCGCTGGAAACCCACGCGCAATTCCTGCTCGACTGGACCGACAGCGCGCCCCAAACGAATGAGGTGCGCCGCTCCGCTGCTTTGATCGCCGGTGCCCATGTGGCGGTCAAGCACTTCGATCTGCCCATCCATCTGTCAGAACTGGGCGCAAGCGGTGGGCTGAATTTGATGTGGGATCATTACGCGCTGGAAATCAATGGAGAGCGCTTTGGCCCCAACGTACCTGCGGTCCTCCTGTCTCCCGATTGGGAGGGCGACATGCCTCCGTCGGCCAATCCGGTCATTGCAGATCGCGCCGGTGTCGACCTCAACCCCCTCGACCCCACTTTGGGCGATCACCTGCTGCGCCTGACGGCCTACCTCTGGCCCGATCAGCCGGAACGTCTGACCATGACCCGCGCGGCGGCATCTGTGGTGACCACCCGTCCTGCGCAGGGTGACGCGATCGACTGGCTCGCCCCACGCCTTGCCAGCGCACCGCAAGGCCATCTGCATCTGATCCAACACACTGTCGCCTGGCAGTATTTCCCGGCAGAGGTGCAGGCCCATGGACGCGCGCTGATCGAAGCTGCGGGCGATCAGGCAACGCCAAACCGGCCGCTTGCCTGGCTCTCCATGGAAACCGATGGCGATACAACCGGCAAGGTGGGTGCCGCATTGACCCTGCGGCTCTGGCCCGGTGATCTGACGCTTGATCTGGGACGGGCCGATTTCCATGGCCGATGGATCAAGTGGACCTATCCGGGGTGAGCCACGTCACACTGGCACCCTTTTGGGGGGTGTGATTGACTGCCCCCAAAGGGGTGAGGGAAAAACAATGCGCACATTTGGAAAATGGCTTGGCAGACTCCTGCTGGCACTGGTGCTGGCTGCCGTGGTGGTCGGACTGTGGAAACGCGAAGAGATCACGCGGCTGATGGCCGTGAATTCGCTTTTTGCCGAAGACAGGATTGTCGAGAACTTCAGCACCATGAACGCCGCCTTTCTGACTGTGCCTGTCCCACGTGGTGATGGGCCAACGACAGAGCTGGCCTATGGGCCCGAGGTCAACCTGCCCCCGGAGGTTGCCCCCTGGATTGAAGAACGGTCGGTCACGGCCCTCGTCGTACTAAAAGACGGTGAGATCGCCTATGAGAACTATTTCCTCGGCACGGGTCCCGAGGACCGCCGGATCAGCTGGTCCATCGCCAAAAGCTATCTTTCCGCGCTGGTGGGCATCCTGATTGAGGAAGGCGCTATCGCATCCATCGACGACCCGGTCACCAAATACGCTCCGATGCTTAACGGTGGGGCCTATGATGGTGCCACGCTGCGGCAAGTGCTGAACATGGCCAGCGGCGTCACATTTGACGAGGATTACCTCGACCGGAACTCCGACATCAACCGCATGGGTCGGGTGCTCGCCCTTGGCGGCAAGATGGATGACTTCGCTGCCGATCTGACCGAAACGTTCTCAGCCCCCGGTGAGAAATGGCAATATGTCTCCATCGACACCCATGTTGTCGGCATGGTCGTACGCGGCGCAACAGGCCGTTCCGTGGCGGAGCTTCTGAGTGAGAAGATCATTGCTCCCTTGGGTCTGGAATACGCGCCCTACTACCTGACCGACGGTGTTGGTACGGCGTTTGTGCTGGGCGGACTGAATATGACAACCCGCGACTTCGCCCGGTTTGGCCAGATGTATCTTCAGCACGGCCGCTGGCAGGGTCAACAGATCGTTCCCGAGGCGTGGGCCGTGGCCTCCACAACCGCCAGCGCCCCACCTGCAACCACCACGACATCAGGATCAGGGGCCAGATATGACTACGGCTACCAATGGTGGATTCCCAAGGACGCGTCTGCGCGCGAATACATCGCCCGTGGCATTTACGGCCAATACATCTACATTAATGAGCCAGAGAATGTGGTGATCGTCATGAACGCGGCAGACCGGCAATTTCGGTCCAAAGGCGTAGACGCCGGAAACATCGAGATGTTCCGGACCATTACCAACAGCTTGTGAGGACCCATGGAACCGGATGAAAGCGTCAATGTTCTGAACGGGCCACTTGCGATTTGCGGCACCGATCCCGTGACGGGCTTTTTCCGCGACGGCCATTGCAACACCTGTGATGCGGATCACGGCAGCCATACGGTCTGCGCGGTGATGACGGCAGAATTTCTGGCCTATTCGAAATA
>CAYUSM010000101.1:0-10141 GCA_964447345.1 uncultured Sulfitobacter sp.
CTGCAGGAGCGGCTGGCGGCCATCGATAAGGCGCAGGACAACATCACCAAGCTGAGCGGGGATGTGCTGAGCCTGCAGGATATCCTGAGCAACAAACAGACGCGCGGACAGTTTGGTGAAATACAGCTGCACGACATCGTCTCCAAGGCGCTGCCCGCCAACAGCTATGCGATGCAGGCCACGCTGTCGAACGGCAGGCGGCCCGATTGCCTGATCCATCTGCAGCAAGTTCCCGCTGGAAGCCTATGAAGCGCTGCGGCGGGCGGAAACGGAACATGCGCTGAAAGAAGCCGTGCGCGCGATGAAGGTCGCGGTGAAAACCCACATCGATGCAATTGCCGATCGCTACATCATCGAGGGCGAGACGGCGGATGGGGCGCTGATGTTCCTACCGTCCGAGGCTGTCTATGCAGAGCTGCACGCAAACTTTGGGGAGCTGACACGCTACGGATTTGAAAAGCGGGTCTGGATCGTGTCACCAACCACCTGCATGGCGACGCTGAACACCATGCGGGCAATCCTGAAAGACGCGCGGATGCGCGAACAGGCGGGGGCCATTCGCAAGGAATTGAGCGCATTGCACGGCGACGTGGAGCGGCTGGTGACACGGGTTGGCAACCTCGACCGGCACTTTGGACAAGCCCGGAAGGACGTGGATGAGATCATGATTTCGTCCGAAAAGGCGGCCAAGCGTGCCGGGCGGTTGCACAACTTTGACTTTGAAGAGCTGGAGCCGGATAAGACGGAAAGCACCGTCGTGCCTTTGGCAAAACCTGAGGGCTGAAACGAAAAACCCCGGCGCAGGGCCGGGGTGTTCTCAGAATAATCTTGGGCTGCTGCGCCAATCAGATTCGCGCAAGCTTCTGCGCGACCTTTGGCAGGAACCCTTTGAACCGCAGCGGCGCTTCGGTGACGGCGAGACAAATGCAATCTTCGCCGATATCGGCCACGGGCGTATGCGATACCGACCCATCCGCCACTTCAATATCGCCGCGCGCAAAACGGCCATCTTCGTCCTGAAATGCGCCTTTCAGAACAAGGGTCATTTCCGTGCCCTTGTGGCTGTGATCGGGAATTGCCGCACCGGCAGGGATCATCAGCAGACGTGCTGTGGCCGCATCCGACGTCTTCAGAATGGCCTGCTTGACCCCCATCCCGACAGGACGCCACTTGATGGCATCCAAATCCCCTCCGACGTAATCGCGGACAGGCGCGGGGAGAGTGCCGCGCACAGGAGCGGCACGTGTTTCCGGCTGCACGGTTTCGATGCGTGCCAGCGTGCGCGAGAGGCTTTCGGTTTCCATGTCAGCCACGGCGCCTTCTTCAAGGAGCGCGCCTCCGACGCTGTCAAAGCTTTCAACTACGGCTCGGCACTCGTCGCAGAGCGACACATGCGCGGCGATGATCAGGTTAAATGCCTCGGGCAGGTTGCCAGCGGCATAGGCGAACAACGTATCGTCGTCCAAATGATGTTTGATGGTCATGTTGGTCAGTCACTTCATAAGATGGCGCAAGCGGTCCAGCGCCAATCGAATTCGAGATTTGATCGTGCCCAGAGGCAGACCGGTGAGGCTTGCGATCTCAGACTGGCTGAGATCACCGAAGTACGCTTTCTCAATGAGATCGCGCTGGGCGTCCGGCAGCCTGGCGAGGGCTTTGGACAAAAGGGCGCTGTCTTGCTGGAAGGCAACGACATCCGCCTGATCTGGTTCGGGCTCCGGACCCCAGGGCAGTTCCTCGGGTTCGGGCCGGTTTTGACGGCGCAGAATATCGATGCGCCGGTTGCGTGCGATGGTGAAGATCCAGGTGGCAACAGATGCGCGGGTGGGGTCAAACTGATCCGCTTTGCGCCAAAGCGTTGTCATGACGTCCTGTGCGCATTCCTCTGCCATTGCGGCGTCGGCACCGGACTTCATCAAAAAGCCTTTCACACGTGGTGCAAAGTGCGTGAACAAGTCCTTGAACGCCCCGCGATCCCTGTCATCGCGGACGCGCTGTACCAGGACCACCCAGTCGGGGTCCGCTGCAGGCCGAGTAGATTGATTATTATTTTGATTTTGCATCGCAATATTCAGCACAACGTTCCGACCGCCCTGTCTGCGTGCAGCAGGAAGCGATCCGGTTTGAGATGTTGGCATTTCAATTAGCATGAAGGTGTTACGGGGCAACGCGGCGGTTGGATCAAAACTTTTTTCGCAAGATTTTTTAAATCTAGCCGCGCACTTACTTCGTATTACATGGTCAAACACCACGAGACTGAGGACGCAATACCCATATGCCATTCGAAGCACCGACCCTCGCGCCGCGAGGCAGCAGCATGCGCCGCACAGTAGCCGTCATTGGCGCAGGCATTTCAGGAATGGGCGCGGCCCACAAACTGGCCAAAACGCACAACGTCACCCTTTTCGAAGCAGGGCATCGTCTGGGCGGTCATGCCCGGACCGTAGTGGCGGGCAAGCACGGGGATCAGCCGGTGGACACCGGGTTTATCGTCTTCAACTACGCCAACTACCCCCATCTGGCCGCCCTTTTCGATGAGCTGGACGTGCCCGTCGTCAAGTCGAACATGAGCTTTGGGGCCTCCATCGATGGCGGGCGACTGGAGTATGCGTTGCACGGGGCGGATGCGTTTTTCGCGCAGCGCAAGAACGCGCTGAACCCATCGTTTGTGCGGATGCTCCGCGACATTTTCAAGTTTAACAAGAAGGCCCTCAGCGTGGCCGAAGACCGGTCCCTGACCATTGGTGAATTTCTGGAGGTTCTGGGGACGGGACGGTATTTTCGCGATTATTATCTGTCGCCCCTGTCAGGCGCGATCTGGTCGACACCAACCGAGAAGATCATGGATTTCCCCGCGCATGCGATGGTGCAGTTCTTTGAGAACCACGCGCTGCTCAACTACTCCGGCCAGCATCAGTGGTACACGGTGAAAGGCGGTTCGCAGTCTTACGTCAGCCGACTTGAGGCGGCGATGCTAGGCAATGGCGTCGACATCCGCCTGAGTGCCGCTGTTCAGGGTGTGCGACGCAACCCATTGGGTGTTGAGGTCAAGACATGGGGCGGGGAATGGGAAGCCTTTGACGAGGTCGTTTTTGCCACGCATTCCGATGACAGCCTCGCCATGCTGACGGACGCGGATGAGGTCGAGAAGGAAACGCTGGGTGCCATCAAGTACCAGCCCAACGACATCACGCTGCACGCCGACACAGGGATGATGCCCAAGCGGCGCAAGACCTGGGCATCCTGGGTCTATACCGAAGACCGTGATGCAACCAACGACCGGATTGATCTGACCTATTGGATGAATTCGCTGCAGCCCATTCCAATGGATGACCTGCATTTCGTGACGCTCAACACCAAGCGGACCATTCGCGAAGAGCTGATCTATGATCAGGTCACGCTGCGTCACCCGGTCTATGATCTGGCGGCCCTGGCCGCGCAAAAGGACGTAGCGGTTTACAACGGCACGCGGAACACCTGGTTCTGCGGGGCCTGGATGCGGCATGGGTTCCATGAAGACGGGCTGGCAAGCGCGATCAACGTTGTGGATGCGATGAATGCCGCGACGGCCATGCCGATGGCTGCGGAGTAGTGCAACGGGTCGATCATATTCCGGGGCACACGTTCCATGGTCGAAAAGGGGCGGTGGACAATGCGTTTCGCTACTCCATCGACTATGTGCTTTGCGATGCCGAGGCGACTTTGCAAACGCCGTGGCTTTTCGGGCGAAACAGGGGTGGGCTCACCTCGCTGCTGGACCAAGACCACGGTGGCGCACCGCATGAGGGAGCAGGAGCAAAATGGGTGCGTGAGGTTCTGGCGGCCCACGACCTGACGGCGGTGGAAACCATCGAGATCCTCGCTCAACCGCGCGTGCTTGGCCATGTCTTCAACCCGGTCAGCTTCTGGCTGTGCCGAGATGCGGATGGTGCGCTGATCGCAGTCATAGCGGAGGTCACGAATACCTATGGGGACAGGCACTGCTATCTCTGCCATCATTCTGATCTGCGTCCGATTGGTCCGCAGGACCATTTGACCGCCACCAAAATCCTCCATGTCTCGCCGTTCCAGCCGGTTGAGGGGTCATACACCTTTCGCTTTGACATCACCGACGCACGGGTGGGCATCTGGATTGATTACACCGCAGGTAATGGCGGGTTGATTGCCACGCTGACAGGCAAGCGTCAGCCATTGACCAATGCAGGCATCCTGCGCGCGATGCTGCGGCGTCCGCTCGGGGCGCGGCGGGTGCTGGCGCTGATCCACTGGCAAGCACTGAAGCTTTGGTGGAAGGGTGCAACGTTCCGGCCCCGCCCGGAGCCCCCGCAGAGCGAAGTCACGCGCTGATGGCGGCACGGGCGCAGCGGCTTCCAGCCTATGCGCTGTTTGCAGCTCTGCTCTCGGCGGCGGGGCTGCCGATCTATATTCATGCGCCAAAGTTTTACGTCGACGAATACGGGGTGTCGCTCGCGGCGCTTGGTGCGGTGCTCTTTGGTCTGCGTCTGCTGGATGTGGTGCAGGACCCGGTGCTGGGGCGGGTGTCGGAAAGGTTGCGCCACAAGCGGGGGATGGCCGTTGCCGCTGCAGCGGCAATTATGGCGGTTGCCATGTTGGGGTTGTTTGCAGTGACCCCGCCGATGAATGCCTTGATCTGGTTTGGATTGATGCTGACGCTGGTCTTTTCCGCGTTCAGCTTTCTGACCATCAGTTTCTATGCGCAAGGCGTGGCCAAGGCCGATGCGATGCCGGGCAAGGGGCATCTGTCTTTGGCGCGCTGGCGCGAGACGGGCGCGTTGCTGGGCGTCTGTGTGGCCTCTGTCGCGCCGGTTGCGCTGGGCGCTTTTATGGGCGCCCCTTTTGCCGGATTTGCGGTCGGATTTGTTGTGTTGGCGATTGCCGCGTCTCTCGCCATGCGACCTGAGTGGCAGGATAAGGGACTGCCCACATCGACTGGCTTTGGAACGGTTCTGCGGGACCCCCCGGCGCGCAGGCTTTTGCTGATCGCTTTGGTGAACGCCGCACCGGTCGCGGTCAGCTCGACGCTGTTTCTGTTTTACGTTGAGATCGCACTCGAGGCACCGGGATGGGAAGGTGCGCTCTTGCTGCTCTTTTTCCTGTCCGCTGCTGCTGCCGCGCCGTTTTGGGGAATGCTGGCCGAACGGTATGGGCCCAAGCCCGTCCTGTTGTGCGCGATGGTGCTGGGGATTGTTGCCTTTGGCGGGGCGTTGTTTCTGGGCGCGGGCGACCAGTGGCTCTTTGCATTGGTCTGTATCGCCTCCGGCGCGGTGCTTGGTGCGGATCTGACGCTGTTGCCCGCGATGTTTGCGGCGCGGATGGCGCGGATATCCCCCTCGGCGGCAGAGGGTTTTGGGCTTTGGTCATTTGTCTCAAAGTTCACGTTGGCTTTGGCGGCTGTCGCACTACTTCCCATGCTTGAACGTGCGGGGCTGCAGACCGGGTCACGGCAAAGCCCACCGGATGCGGTGCGTTTGCTGGTCCTTTTGTATGCGGGTGTGCCCTGTGCATTGAAACTGATCGCCATTGTGCTGTTGAGCCGCGTCAAAGGAATGGAGGACGCCTGATGGAGACATTGTTTTTCGTTTTTCTGGGCATCCTGATTGCCTCCACTGCCGTCGTACTGCGACGGCGCTACGCCGAATTCTACGGCCAGTCTCCGGACGACTACGAGGACGGCTATCCCAACTTCGATATCAAGAAGCACCTCAACGGGCAGATGATCTGCGAAGGGGTTATCTTTGGCCCGCTGGGGCGGGTGACCAGTACCTTCGTCGCGGATTTCGATATCTCTTGGGATGGGGACCGTGGCGTGATGGATGAGGTCTTTCGCTATAACGATGGCACCACGCAGAACCGCCAGTGGATCATCCACGCGGGCAAGAACGGCACCTTTCGAACCGAAGCGGAGGACGTGCCAGGCGGTGGCAAGGGCGCGCTCGCCGGTCCTGCGGTCCAGATGCAATACGCGATCCGGTTGCCGGAGAACGCGGGCGGTCATCTGCTGGATACGGTGGACTGGATGTACCTGACGCCGGATGGCGCGATCATGAACCGAAGCCAGTTTCGCAAGTTTGGTTTCAAGGTTGCAGAGCTGGTCGCGACGATACGGCCGAAGGAGGCATGATGAGAAATTGGCAATCCAAACGCTATTGGCTGGTGGGGGCAAGTGACGGTCTGGGCGCTGCCCTGGCCCACAAACTGAGCCGGGCAGGTGCGGAGGTGATTGTCTCGTCCCGGTCCGAGGACAAACTGAAAGAGCTGGTTGAAGCCTTGCCGGGCAAGGCGTCTTATCAGACCGTGGATGTGTCTGACAACGACAGTGTCAAGGAGGCTGCCACGGCTGTGGGCGAGGTCGATGGCGTGGTCTTTCTGGCTGGCGTCTATTGGCCGTTTGGGGCCAAGGAATGGGACGCGGATCAGGCCAATGCGATGGCTGACATCAACTTCACCGGTCTTATGCGGACCATGGGTCAGGTTGTCCCGCCTATGGTGGCGCGTGACAAGGGTCACATCGTGATCACATCAAGCCTGACAGGGTTTCGGGGGCTGCCGGGTTCCATCGGATACACCGCGTCCAAGGCGGGCACGATGTCCCTGGCAGAGTGCATGTATGCCGATCTGCGCAAAACGGGTGTCGATGTTCAGGTGATCAACCCGGGCTTCATCAAGACCCAACTGACGGACAAGAACAACTTCAGGATGCCCTTCCTGATGGAGCCGGAAGAGGCAGCGCAGGCTGTCTTTGAACACATGAGCGGAGATACATTCAAGAAGAGTTTCCCCTGGGCGTTCTCGCTGGTGTTTAGGTTGAGCCAGTTCCTGCCGGATTCGATTTATTATCGTATTTTCAGCTGACGCTCATTGGCCCTGCGGGCCGCTTCGCTGCCACGTCTGAAATAAGGAAAGACGCTGCGGGGCTCTCCAAAACCAGCAGCGGTTTCGCATCCCCCCTTGCGCAGGGCCTGCCTGCCGGACCGTCCCGCCGCCCTCAAGAGGAATGGCCGTCTCCCGGCAAAGCCGGGTCCCTCGGCAATTCCTCTTGATGCCGCCGGGACGGCCCGGCTGCCTGTCCCCACGCAAGGGCGGCTCCGAAACCACGGCATGTGGATCAGGTGGGCAGATGGGCCTGGAAGAGTGCTTCGGCGCGGGACCAGACGCCCTTCGCGTCGCCGTCGAGAGCATGCAGCGTCGGCAGGAGTTGGGCGGCGTAATCCTCTGAACTTTCCAGGGGCAGCATGGAGGGCAGGTTGTCGATGGCCATGACATCCAGCGGCGGTGTGTCGTGCACCCGCAGGGCGGGCTGGTGCCATGTGGTGGCGCGGTCATAGACCGGGACGGGATTGAAGGCGCTGTCAGGATCGCATGCGATGTCGCCGATGACGGTCAGGGTGCGGTCCGCGGTCAGCGCTGATTGTGGGACGAAGACGGGGGTGTCTTCCCCGGCAAGGATGCAGTTGAGAAAAAGCTCATGCTGCAGGATTTCGGGGAAGGGGCCGCCATGAGCGGTTTCGGCCATGTCCCAGGGGGTGACAGTGACGCCCATCGCCGCGCAGAGGTCAGCAGCACCCGTGCCCACGCGCCCCAATGCGCCGATGATCAGGGCGCGGGGGAGGGGGGCACCGGTGGTCTTAAGTTCTGTGGTCAGGGCGTCTTTGAGTGCATCGGCGTTCTCATAGGGGGAGACAGGGCCGACAATATCGCCGTTTTGCTGGGCGGCCCAACATTTCAAGGCGACTGCCGCACCGGCAAAGCCTGCCCAATAGCCAAAAGCGGCGACGCGTCGTCCGGCATCATTTGTGAGGTATTCCAGATCAAGAAGCGTGCCGCCGCCCGCCTTGAACCGTTTGAGCAGGACCTGACCGGATGCCTGCCCCTTGAATGCATGGCCGAACATGATGTGGCGGTGCCTCAGGGGTGTCCCGTCATCCGGCAGTTCCTTGAGGCCGAAGATGATGGCGTCCTCGGGGGCATCAGGCCAGCTGTGGGCGGGGACAATGCTGGCACCCGCCGCGGCATAGGCATCCGTGCCGATGACGCGGCTGCCCGAGGCCTCGACCGAGACGGTGAAGCCTGCGTCAAGCAGGCTGCGCGCGCCATCCGGTGTGAGGCCCACGCGGGTCTCATTATCACGCTGCTCGGCCCTGACCCAGAGGTGAGGGGCGGTCATAGCATGCCTTTGGCGCGCACCGCTTTGACGCTATCGCGGGCTTCCATGCGTGCAAGATAGGCGGTGATCTTGGGGAAGTCGGACACCTGCACGCCATCGCCAGCCAGCCAGTTGCAGACGACAAAGAGATAGGGATCGGCAATCGTGAAGGCATCACCAATAGCATAGTCGCCGCGCAGGCAGTCGCTTTCCACATAGGCGGCACAGGCGGTCATGGTTTCGGGGACTTTTGCGGTCATGTCATCCCAGCTGGATTGCTGGTCCGCCCAGCGGCTGCCGCGCATCTTGTGGGCATGGGCCACATGCATGGTGGAGGCCAGGTAGTACATGACGCTGCGCATATGGGCGGCGTCCTCGGGACCGGCGGGGATCAGCCCTGCCTGGGGGTAGAGGGCTGCCACGAAATCAAGAAGTGCGCCGGTTTCGGTCAGGACCGTGCCGTTATCCAGAACAATGGCGGGAACCCGACCCTTTGGATTGATCTTGAGGTAGTCGGATTTGGTCTGTTCCGCCGAGGCAAAATCCACCTTGTTGGGTGTGTAGGGCATGCCAGCCTCTTCCATTGCGATGGCCACTGCGATGGAGATCGTGCCGGGGGCATAGTAAAAAGCCATGGGTGCAGTCCTTTGCTAGATATGCGTTTGCGCTTGCCTGCGGTCGGGCGTGTCGAGATGCGGGACGGCGTTGAAGAGCACGGGCGACCAGTGACCGCCGATGGGGAAGAGCCGGTGCATCGACGTATGCATGATCGCCAGCGCGACCCGCGCCTGGGCGGGAATGTCGAGGCCCATCGCCTGTGCCATCGCCATGGCAATCAGCCCGCCGGAGGTGACAACCAGCGCCGGTCCGGGTTCAGCAGCAATTTCGTTGAGAGCATCTTCGACACGGGTGTGGAAGTGCTCCCAGGTTTCGGGTGCGCCTTCCAGCTTGCCTTCGCGCCAATAGGTAAAGACCGTGGGCAGATGGTGGGTAAACGCGCCCTGTTCATGGGGGAAGCGGATGCCATGCTGTTCTTCCAGCAGGGTGGCCATGGTGAAGTACTCAAGTTCATTCAGCCGCGCATCGCGCACCGGTTCCAGCCCCATATCCATGGCATCCGCGGTTTCGCGGTGCCGTGTCAATGTGCCGGTAAAAAGGCGGCTGTGGTGGTTGTTCGTCTCCCGCAAGTAGCTGCCAAGCCACGCCCCCTGACGGTGGCCGAGGTCGCTGAGCTTGTCATAGCTGAGCTCGTCCTTGGCACCGGAATTGGCCTGGCCGTGGCGGATAAGGGTGATGTGGGACATGGGAACGCGCCTTGATCGTTTTCGACTTGATAGGCCAGCGCTGCCGCAGGGGGAACCCCGCGTCGCGCATCGGAAACAGCGCTTGGCGTAAAACCAAGGCAGGGTGTCGGGATTGGGACTCCTGCGCAGCGGTCGGAATCGATATAGAATGGGGCGGATGACGAGGGAGAGCGCCATGGCGGACAAGGTCACATTCACGCTGGACGGCGAAACGGTCGAGGCCGAGGCTGGTCTAACCATCTGGGAAGTGGCCAATGGCCGCGGGCTGAAGATACCGCATCTGTGTCACAAGCCTGCCCCCGGCTACCGCCCCGATGGCAATTGTCGCGCCTGCATGGTCGAGATCGAAGGCGAGCGGACGCTGGCGGCCTCCTGCATTCGCGAGCCCTCTGAGGGGATGGTGGTGACGACCAACAATGCGCGTGCCGAGAGCGCGCGCAAGATGGTGATGGAGCTCTTGCTGGCGGATCATCCCGAGCAGGAGGTTGCGCACGACAAATCTTCGCACATGTGGGACATGGCCACGATGAATGGCGTGAGCGAAAGTCGGTTTCCGAAACTGGACGAAGGTCACATCCCGCTGCTGGACGACAGCCATGTGGCGATGTCGGTCAATCTGGATGCGTGCATTCAGTGCGGTCTGTGCGTGCGGGCCTGCCGCGAGGTGCAGGTC
>CAYUSM010000101.1:10151-10586 GCA_964447345.1 uncultured Sulfitobacter sp.
TGATTGGCATGTCGGGCCGGGGGCATGACAGCTGGCCCACTTTCGATATGGCTGACCCGATGGGTCAGAGCACCTGTGTGGCCTGCGGCGAATGTGTGCAGGCCTGCCCGACAGGTGCGCTCATGCCCTCCACGGTGGTGGATGAGAACCAGGTGGGCGACAGCAAGGACTTTGACGAAGAGGTCGAAAGTGTCTGCCCGTTCTGCGGTGTGGGATGTCAGGTGTCGCTCAAGGTCAAGGACGGCAAGGTCAAATACGTGGATGGGATCAACGGCCCGGCGAACGAGGGGCGTCTTTGCGTCAAGGGCCGCTTTGGTTTCGACTACATCCATCACGACCACCGGCTGACCAAGCCACTGATCCGGCGCGAGGACGCACCTGCCAAGGGGCTGAACGTGGACCCCGGCAATTGGCAGACGCATTTCCGCGAGGCAA
>CAYUSM010000102.1:0-10582 GCA_964447345.1 uncultured Sulfitobacter sp.
GCTCCCTCAGAACTCCCGTCAGCCGGGTCGCCTGATGGTAATCTGCGTCACGTCACAATTTCCACTCTCAAATGTCGCCGCGCAAGAAGTGAGGTAAAAATTCCACATCCTCCGAAAACGCTCGTCAAAGCCAAGCGTCGTGATCTGATCCCATTTTTCGTTAAAGGTCTCGTGCCAACGGCGCAGGGTGACATCGTAGCTTTTCCCGAACTCGATGGACTTGTCGACGATGAGTCCTGCCCGCTCCACCTGCTCACGTAACACTTTAGGAGAGGGCAGCATCCCACCGGGGAATATGTATTTTTGAATGAAATCTACGCCGCGTTTGTAAACGTCCCAGCGAGCGTGATCGACCGTGATGATCTGCAAGGTGGCGGCCCGTCCGGGTTTCAGCCGGTTGCGCACGGTGTCGAAATAGACCGGCCAATACTTCTCTCCCACCGCCTCGAACATCTCGATGCTGGCGATGCCGTCATAGTGACCTGTTTCGTCCCGATAGTCCTGCAGTTTGAAGTCCACCATCTCCGACAGGCCAGCCTTTTCAATGCGTTCCCTGGCGTACTTGAACTGTTCTTCCGAGATCGTGAGACCGGTAACCTTAAGCCCACGCTCCTTTGCAGCATACTCTGCAAAGCCGCCCCAACCGCAGCCGATCTCCAGCACATGATCACCCGGCTGCACGCCCATCTGGTCAACCATGCTCTTGTACTTGGCGGTCTGCGCTGCCTCCAGCGATTGCTGAGCATCCTTCTCGAACAATGCAGACGAATAGGTCATCGTGTCATCAAGCCAAAGACCGTAGAAGTCATTCCCCAGATCGTAGTGATAGCTGATGTTTTTGCGTGCCTGCGCTTTGGAGTTCCGCTGAAGCCAGAACCGCAGTTGCTCAAACCGTCGCACCAGTCCCATGCCGGGGAATCCGTCGTAGATGTTTTCGTTCCGGTCATGCACAAGATCCATGAAGGCCTGCAGATCGGGCGTGGACCAATCGCCGTCCAGATAGGCATCACAGAACCCCAGGTCCCCTTCCCGGATGAGCCGGGCAAAAAGGTCCGTGCTGTGGATGTGCAGCTTTGCAACGTGACCGGGTTTGGCGGCTTCTGCCCGAAACGTCCGACCATCGGGGAGCACAAAATCAATTCGGCCATGTCGCATTTGCTGCGCCATGCCGAACACGCGCGAAAAATACCGAGGCAGGTTCTGCTGCCCCTCGGTGCTGGTTAAGATCATCTTCCACTCCCTGTGGATTTTTTACGGACAGTTTAACCTGTCACTCGATATAGACAATTGCTAAAAGTCCCGGTTTTCATAGGCTTCCAAGGCGCGCTCACGTCCTTTTGAGGGCGAGACAATGGGGTCGGGGTAAGTATCATCAGGCGACATGCCCCAATGGCGCGGGATGGCGTCAAAGAATTTCAGGGCGTCTTCGTGCGGGTTCGAGTGACCTTCTGCGATCCAACGTCCGGCGTAGTCGCGGTTCTTGTCAAACTTGTCGAGCTGGGTTTCCGGGTTGAAGACACGGAAGTAGGGCGTTGCATCGGGGCCGGAACCGGCTGACCACTGCCAGCCCATCGCATTGCTTGCCGGGTCCCAGTCAATCAGGCAGTCCTCAAACCAATCCAGCCCGATCTTCCAGTGTGTAAGCAGGTGCTTTGTCAGATAGCTTGCAACAATCATGCGGCCCCGATTGTGCATGCGTCCCGTGACGTAAAGCTCCCGCATCGCGGCATCGACAAAGGGAATGCCGGTGCGTCCCTTCTTCCAAGCCCAGACCTCGGACGCGCGCGCGTCGTCATTCCACGGAAAGGCATTCCAGTCCTCGCGCCAGTTGTCCGACAGGATACGCGGCGTGTGGTGCATCAAATGATAGGCAAACTCGCGCCAGACCAGCTCCTTCAGGAACGTCTCCGCGCCAGACTTTCCCTCTTCCATCGCGCGCTTGCCTGCATGCCAACACTGATATGGGCTGATTTCTCCCAGGCTCAGGTTTTCCGACAGGTTCGATGTGCCGTCCATCCCCGGAATGTCGCGGTTGTCTTTGTAGCTCGCGACGCCGTGTGCCATGAAACTGCCAAGGCGAGACTGGGCTGCCTTTTCGCCCAATTGCACGAAGGGCCGCACCACATCTGCGCCACGGTTCATGCCAGCGCCCATATGCCAGCTGTCCAGATCATCGCTCTTGGGCCAGGTGCCGGGAGAATCGATGTCCGAAGGGGCCGTCAGAGGCGCGTCCACATCGCTGTTCTTCACCGCGTTCCAGAAGGGTGTGTAAACCTTGTAGAACCCGCCAGTCTTGGTCTCCACTGTCCAGGGTTCGAACATCAAATGCCCGCCAAAGGACTTTGCCTCGATCCCGTCGTCCTTCAGGGCCTCTTTGATCCGCTTGTCCCGCGCGACCGTGTCAGGATCATAAAGACGCGACCAATAGACGGCCCCTGCCCCGGTGTCCTTGATCAACTGCCTCAGCACTTCCAACGCGTCCTCGCCGCGGCGCAGGATCAATCGGCTGCCTTTGTCCTCAAGGCTTTCCGCAAGAGCACCAACACCCAGCCCCAAGCGCCACTTCGGTGCAGCACCTAGTCTGTCTGAAAGCTTGTCATGGATAAACACGGGTATGACGGCGCGTCCCGTCTTGCAGGCTGCTGTCAGCGCCGCGTGGTCAGACAGGCGCAAGTCACGCCTGAACCACATCAATACCGGCCCCTTGTCATCCATCATGCTGCCTCACGTTCCAGTTCGCCTTGGACCTAGAACATGTACGGCGCAATCAAGGTCTTGGTTTACAAAACATCGTCCAAGGCGTTCAAAAGCTGGTCGATTTCCGCCTTGCTGGTGTAATGGGTAAAGCTCAGGCGCAAGACACCTTTTTCCATGTCCACCCCCATCGCCTCCAGCACACGGCCTGCGTAGAAATCGCCACCGCCTGCCATAATGCCGTGCTTGGCAAGCTCCGTCGCCACCTCTTCACCGGGCCGGTTCAGAGCCAGTGCAACGGTGGGCGCGCGACCATCCGCCTCCGCAGGGCCGATCAGGCGCACGGAGTTGCGGGACTTTACCGCGTCCAAGAGCGGTTGCAGCAAGGCTGTTTCATGCGCACGCATCAAATCATGCACGGCCGAGCCACGCGCTGCAGGCCCATCATCCCCACCGACATGGTGGGCATAGGCGGCGTCCACATAATCAGCCATCCCGGCGGATGCGGCGACCTGAGCGTGATCAGGCCCTGCAGGCGTGAAGCGCTTGTAGAGCGTGTCGCCGTTGAAATGGTGCCCCTGATTGGGCAAGAGCTGCCCCAAGGCGCGACGGATGACCATAAGCCCCTGGTGCGGCCCGTAGGTCTTGTAGGCCGAAAAGAGATAGATATCCGGCCCCAAGGCCCCCACATCCGCAAATCCATGGGGCGCATAGGATACGCCATCGACGCAGACAAACGCTCCGGCTGCATGGGCCAGGGCCGTGATCTCGACCACGGGATTGATCTGACCAACGACGTTTGAACAATGCGGGAAGCAAACCAGCCGCACGCTTTCATCGAGCAAGTTCTCGAGGTCTTCAGTGTTCAGTGCACCGGTTTCGGGGTCGACGCACCATTCGCGCACCTCGATCCCGCGGTCTGCCAACCTGCGCCAGGGACCGGTGTTGGCCTCATGGTCCTGATTGGTGACGACAATCGCTTCACCGGGGGCAAGCATCTGACCAAAGGCCTGCGCCAGCACATAGGTATTCTGGGTCGTCGACGGGCCAAAGCTCAGCTCATCCGTCTCAACACCAAGGATCGCTGCCATACGGCCGCGTGCCTCATCCATTTCGTTACCGCCAAGCATGCTTGCCGCATAGGGCGCATAAGGCTGCACCTTGCGCTGTGTGTAGAACCGGAAGAGCCGGTCAATGACCGGTTTGCAGGTATAGGAACCTCCCGCGTTCTCGAAAAAGGCTTGGCCTTGGAGTGAGGGTTCAGCGAAGGCGGGGAATTGGGCGCGCACCCAGTCGGTATCAAGTATGGTCATGCGCCGGAAGGTCGGCTGAAAAGCGCTCCCCGTCAAACGAAAAAGCCCCGGCGCAGTGCTGCGCCGGGGCTTCTGCAAGCTTCTTGGATCAGAAGCGGCTTATTCGGCTGGTGTTGCCTGGATGTCGTCCGCCAGCGTCGGCACGCCTGCGGCTTCGCGACGCCCATCGTTGTAGATGGCCTTGATCAGCGCCAGACACATCATCACCATCACGATCGAGAACGGCAATGCACCGATGACCATCGCGGTCTGAATGGCCCCGGTGCCGCCTGAGATGAGCAATCCGCCCACCACAAGCGCCAGCGCTGCACCCCAGAACAGGATGTGCGGACGCGCCTTCGGACCCTCGTCACCGGCCGCATTAATCGTATTCACGATGAGAACGGCAGAGTCGGCAGAAGTCACAAGGAACGTCATCAGCAACACAACGATCATCACAGCCATGCCCCATGCGAGCGCCTGCGCGATCGGTGCCAACATGAACTCTGTCATCGCAAAGATCTTGTCGCCATTGCCTGCGTTCAGGATCACGCCGTTCGCATCGCCATTCAGCTCAAGATCAATGGCTGTGCCACCGGCCCAGGAGAACCAGACAAAGCACATCAGCGATGGCACGATCATCGCGCCCAAAACGAACTCCCGGATCGAACGACCACGTGAGATGCGCGCCAGGAAGAGACCCACGAAGGGCGCAAAGGCGATCCACCAAGCCCAGTAGAACACCGGCCACCAGCCCTGCCACTGCGCCAGCTTGAAGGCCTCGGAGCCTTCCACACCGTCAGAGGCATAGACATTGAAGCTCAGCCACGGCAGCGCGACCAGATAGTCCCAGATGCCGATGAAAAAGGCCGATGCGCCGAACCATGTCGCACCAAACAGGATGAAGAAGCCCAGAAGGACAATCGACAGCACCATATTGATGTTTGAGAGCCACTTGATCCCTTTGCCAACACCCGAAAGCGCAGACAGGGTGGAAGCCCCCATGATCACCAAGAGCGCGACCACAATGCCCAGCGACGTGGCTGAGCCATCTTCAAGCGCCAGACCTCCGATACCGATACGTGTCAGGCCGGCCACAAACTGCTCAACACCAAAGCCAAGGGTCTGCGCCACGCCCAGGATTGTCGCCACAACGGCCACGATGTCGATGAGGTGACCCACAGGGCCCGACAAAGACTTGCCAAAAAGCGGCGTCAGCGACGATCGGATCGTCAGCGGCAACCCGCGGCGATAGCTGAAGAACGCCAGCGCCAGACCGGCGATAGCGTAACACGCCCAGGCCCCCAGGCCCCAATGCAGGAAGGACCAGACGTATGCCGTGCGCACGTTGTCTGCACCAAGGGCTGTTGTATCACCACTGATCACGGATGGGTTGTTCTGAAAATGCGCCACAGGTTCCGCCACGGCCCAGGTCAACATTCCCACACCGATACCGGCACCAAACATCATCGAGAACCAAGAGAAATTGGTGAACTCCGGCTTCTCACCATCCTGCCCCAGATTGAGACGCCCGGCAGTTGGCCAAAGCGCGAGGCCAAGGCAGACAAGCACAAAGAACGTGACCGTCCAGATGTACCATGCCGCGAAGTTCGCCAGGATCGTGGTGTTCCACGCGCCCAGAACCTCGCCTGCCCATTCCGGCCAGACAATCGCCCAGACGACGAGGCAAGAAATGATGATTTTACTGATCACCGTCACACTGACGCTGAAGCCGCCGTAAAACCCTGAGTCTGCCGTATTGATCGGCAAATCCGTCAAAGGTGGTTTAATAGCCATAGAAACTGTCCCTGTTGTTTTATGGGGCAAGCCTATGGCGACATTCCGTCGCGGCAAAGAAAAAAGGTCGCTCAATTTCCCGTGTGGCAGCCAACCGCCGACGCTATGCCGCTGATTCTAAACACTTAAGAAAGTTACAAACGCGGCACAGGCAAAAACGGACGCCGCAACGCAGCATCCGCCAATTTGACGCACACTCAATACAAACTGTCGGAAATGCTGGTTCCCCTTCCCGGCCTCAAACGAATCTACGCCGGGAACACTTCAGCTTAGTGCCTGTCGAATTGCCTCTGCATTCTTCTGGATTGCGTCCATGTCACCCTGTTGTCCCGGTGGCCGGATCCCAACACCTTCGTGACGCGGATGAATGTGGAAATGCAGGTGAAAGACTTCCTGACCGCCCGCAGCCTCATTGAACTGAAAAAGCGTGATGCCATCCGCGTCGAAGGCCGACTTGGCCGCATTCGCCACCTTGTTCACGGTCTTCATACAGGCTGTCAGCTGCTCTGGCGTGGCATCCAGCATGTTCCGGCACGGTGTTTTTGGGATGACAAGGCAATGGCCGTCCGTCCGCGGAAAAATATCCATGAAACACAAGGTGTCGTCATCTTCATAGACCGTCACATTCGGAATCTCGCCGCGCAGAATTTTGGCGAAGATGTTTTCGTTGTCATAGGCGGTCATGGGTTCATCCTTTGTCTTGATGCGCCTGTTTCTACGATTCGAAAACGTAAAGGTCGAGGGTCAGGTGAAGCGCATCCGCCGTTCAGCAAGCCGCAACAGGGCTTTAGAGTAGAGACGATGTAAAGGCATCAGGACCCGCACCCAGGTTGGCAAGCTCCCATCTGGACGGGCCACAACTGCCGAGCCAAAAATCAGACGCGTCACGCCCCCCTCCTTTGGCGCAACGGCCAGATACGACCGCGTATGTCCCGAGGCATCGCACAGCAAGACCTGACTTTCTGTACGCGCCTCCACTGTCCAGACGGCAAAACGATCTGCAGCACCAGTTGCCAAAGCTTTGACGTCGGCATCCGTGATCCGGCGGCGCTGGGTCAGTGTCAGGACGAACCGCTCCAGCCGGAAAAGCCAGGTGGCATAAAACGCGGCAATGAAGTCGTTGAGGTCCACCGCACCGGGATGCATGACCTCAAAGCAGTCGGTGTAGGTGCCCGCACGGTCCACGTAAGCATGCAAAAGCGCATCCCCCGGAACCGGGCAGGCCCGCGCGATCATGCGTTCACATCGACGACAACGCGGCCCTTCACCTGACCCTTGAGAATGTCGGCCCCCAGCTTGGGCAGGTCGGACAGGGTCGCGGGCTGGACCATGGCTTCCAGCTTGTCCATCGGCAGGTCTTTGGCAATCCGTTCCCAGGCGCGCAAGCGGTTCTCGTAAGGCTGCATCACGCTGTCGATCCCCAAGAGGTTCACACCGCGCAACAGGAACGGAATGACCGTCGCTGGCAGGGCCGCTCCTCCGGCCAGACCCACGGCGGCAACACTGGCCCCGTATTCCATCTGCCCCAGGACACGCGCCAGCATGGCTCCGCCGACCGCATCGATGCAGCCGCCCCAGGTCTCACCTTCCAAAGGACGCTTTGTTGTCTCGTTGATCTCTTCGCGCGCCACGATCTGCGACGCACCGAGGTCTTTGAGGTAATCTGCGGTCTCGGGGCGCCCGGTCACACCTGCAACGGTGTAGCCCAGATTGGCCAGAATGG
This sequence comes from uncultured Sulfitobacter sp., assembly GCA_964447345.1. Taxonomy (GTDB): domain Bacteria; phylum Pseudomonadota; class Alphaproteobacteria; order Rhodobacterales; family Rhodobacteraceae; genus Sulfitobacter. The sequence continues at coordinate 7,507 of CAYUSM010000102.1, forward strand.
CTGTCGCCACCGACCCCACGCCGCCAGCCGCACCGGTGACAAGGACCGGCCCTTTCTTGATCCCATGATCCTCAAGTGCCATCACGGCCAGCATCGCAGTGAAACCAGCCGTCCCCACCGCCATGGCCTGACGTGCATCCAGACCGTTGGGCAAAGGGACCAGCCAGTCCGCCTTGACCCGCGCCTTCTGGGCATAGCCCCCCCAATGCGCCTCGCCCACGCGCCAGCCGGTTAGGACGACCTTGTCGCCGGGCTTGTAGCGATCATCGTCAGAGCTTTCGACAGTACCTGCAAAGTCGATCCCCGGCACATGCGGGTAGTTTCGGACCAGACCACCTCCCGGACCAATGCACAGGCCATCCTTGTAATTGACGGTGGAGTATTCCACCGCGACCGTCACCTCCGCCTGAGGCAGATCATCTTCGGATATCTGTTCCACCGCGGCAGATGTCTTGCCTTCGTCGTCCTTGTTCACCACCAGCGCATTAAACATGTCGTCTCCATTCCGGGGAGCGTCTCCCCTCTCTTTTTGGCCATATCAATTCCCGGGGTCCGGGGCAGCGCCCCGAAGATCCCGCCGTCTCAAACGGGCATCACGCCCAGAATGTCTCCCAAACCTGCGCCGCACGTACCTCACCCGGCAGCACAACGTCCAGATCAGTGCCCTCGTCCCAATGGGTCATGCGCACCATACCGATGGCAACATTCGTCCCATAGTCCGGAGAATAGGCCGCACTTGTGACACGCCCAACCTGCACATCTCCAGCCATCAAGGGCCAGGGTCTGTCGCAGGTCGGTACTTTATCACCAAAAATCTCGATCGCGCGCACCTGCCGCACGGGGCCTTCCTGTGCCACGCGCAGCAGAGCATCACGCCCCACGCAGCCGATTGCGGTCTGCGTGTTGCAAAACTTGCCCAACCCGCACTCATGCGGCGTGTTGCGGCTGGTCATGTCGTTTCCATAACTCAGCAAACCGCCTTCAACCCTCTCGATCCCGTTCGGACACCCGGCATGTACATCAAGGTCCTTGCCTGCCTCCATCAGCGCATTCCACAGCGGCATGCCGATATCGCCACCTTCGACGTAGATCTCGAAGCCTCCCTGACGGGAGTACCCGGATCGCGCGACTGCCAGCATCCGCCCCTGGAACTCCAGCATCTTGAAGCGGAAAAAGCGAATGTCGCGCACTGCGTCGCCAAACACTCGCGCCATCAGATCATCCGCCTTTGGCCCTTGCACCCCAAGAGGAGATACATCCGGCTCATCGACAAGCACATCAAGGCGAAAACCATAAGCCAGACCCTTGACCCAGAACAGAAGATCGCTGTCCGCAATCGAAATCCACCAACGGTCTTCGGCCAGTTTCACCGCCACCGGATCGTTCAGCATCCCACCTGTCTCATCGACAATCGGGACGTAGAAGCACTGCCCCGGCAGCATGGAACGCAGATCGCGTGGCGTCAGCATCTGCATCAGACGACCAGCATCGGGTCCCCGCAGTTCCACCTGCCGCTCACAGGCGACGTCCCAGACCTGCACGGCGGATTTCAGATGGTGGTAATCTTCCTCCACGGACCGAAAAACCGTCGGCAGCAGCATGTGGTTGTAAACGGTGTAGGCTTTGACACCCGCTGCTTCGACCCCTTCGGAAAACGGGGTGCGGCGCAAACGGCGAGAGGGGGAAACAAGCACCATCAGATATCCTCCGGCATGAAGACAAGATCAGATGTGGGGGCGGCGTGCCCGGCTGCGGTCAGCATGTGGTGCACCTGCCCCCGGTGATGGGTCTGGTGGTTGAACATATGCGTGATGCAGACCGCCATCGGCCTGCTCACGTCCCGTCCCGTCGCACCGGAATACCAGCTGAGGTCCCCGGCCAGATCCAGCCGCGACAGCGTCTCGGCCCAGATGCGGATGCGTCCGTCCATACGAAACCTTTTGGCCTGCCAGTCGCCCAGCGTTGGGGTGAATTCGGGACTTTCGGCAATGCTTTGCGCCGGTTTTTCAATGTCGTCGCACCAGCGGCTCATCCAGATGGTGTCACCCCAAAGCAGATGATTGAGCGTCCCCATGATGGAGCCGAAGAACGCGCCGCGGTCTTTATGCAACGCGTCCTCATCCATGACTTTAATAATGTCCATGATCTGTTTGTTTTGCCACGTATTGTAACGCGCCATTGTCAGAACATAGGCCTTGTCAATCATATCCGTCCGGGCCCGCCCCAGTGCACCGGGATGATGTCGCCTGACTTGCCCTCAAAATCCCAAACGCGCCCGTAGTCGCGCACCTTGGACTTCAGTCCAACGGCCGGATAGATTGTTGGCCCCATCCAGTATTGGGTGTTCTCCATAGAAACAGGGGTGTTGGGGTCTTTGCCGGGGATCATCTCGATCTCACCCTGGATCTTGCGACCGACGGTGATCTTGCGACGGCGACCGTCTTTCTCAATGATGACTTTTTCGCGCTCTGCGCCGAGTATTTCGGACACAAGAAAATTGAAAACCCCGGTGTTCCCACCAGCGGCTCCTGACAGGATTTGAAGCAGTCCGTTATAGGCCTTGCCGCTCGCAATTTCATCGATATATGCGGCGACCTTCCAGTTTCCTTCGGCCATACGCCCAGGGATATCGATCAGCAAAGCGACGTTGATGCCGGCAAGAGGTTCGCCTTCAAAATGCCCCTCATCGATTTGCATGGCGAACCACGTCTGGCAGTAGCCATAGGTCGGAGGGTGCTGACCAAGCGAGATGCCGCAGGGACAGACAACCTCACAAGAGCAGTTCATGAACAGCTCCCCTTTGATTTCCCAATTCGTTGGGTTCATCTGCCGCCGCGCTGGGTTGGGCATCCGGCTGTCGATGCGCTGCGAGATTGGCAAGCGGTCCGCGTCGGGTCTCTTCTTGGGTGGCATGTTATCCTCCTGCAATCAGGGGCCAGCCCGCCACGACACCCGCGCCGAGGATCAAGGCAAAACCCATTGGTTTTGTGACATAATGTCCAATTTGCGGCAGTTTTTCGACCACCATGAAAAGCGTGGCCAATCCCATCCAGGCAAGGTTCATCACCCCACCGGC
>CAYUSM010000103.1:0-10481 GCA_964447345.1 uncultured Sulfitobacter sp.
TCGCGACAGCGATGTGCCCAACGGGCTGGTACGCCTCTACGTGGAGGACCCAGGCGTCTTCGCGGAAAAGGCACTGACCTCCCCCAATGGCAACCGCGTCGACATCCATGATGCCAACCCGCCGCTGGTGATCCCGGAGACCCGCCACTCCTTCATGGTCCGCCGCCTCGCCGACAGCGACAGCTGGGTCATTGGCCGTGCGGGGATGCGCTACCGCGACCTGATCACCGACCGCCTGGGCGGCTCGATCATCGCCAGCCACATCCGCATCCCCGACGGCGGCCCGGTGCCCGACATGGTGCATTACCACACCGTCGGCTTTCAGCTGATCTTCTGTTACCGCGGCTGGGTGCGGCTGGTCTATGAGGATCAGGGCGATCCCTTCATCCTCTCCGCAGGCGACTGCGTGATCCAGCCCCCGCAGATCCGCCACCGCGTGCTGGAGGCCTCAGACAACGTCGAGGTACTGGAAATCGGCGTGCCCGCCGAGCACATCACCACCATCGATCATGTCCTGGAATTGCCTAATGGCAAGGGTGATCCCGACCGCGACTGGGACGGCACGAAATTCGTGCACCACAAGGAGGCCGAGGCCACCTGGTCCCCCTGGCGCATCCCCGGTTGGAGCGCACGCGACACCGGCATCGGCACCGGTACCGCTGGCGTGGCCGGTGTACAGGTCGCCCGCCCCGACGCCGTCGGCACCACCACACCATGGACCAGCCACGACACCGACATCCTTTTTACCTTCGTCAAGGAAGGCAGCCTCACACTTGAGGCAGACGCGGAAGGCCCCAAGAGCCACGATCTGGTTGCCGGTGACGCCTTCGTGCTGCCGCCCTTCCTCAAGACGCGCTATACCAACGCTTCGGCGGATTGCGAACTCATCGAAACCACCCTGCCCGCCCGCTTCAACACCACCCTGCACGACTGACCAAAACCGGTGATTCTGCGCGGGGTCAAGGATGCCGCAGGCACCGCGCTCTGCGCGGCTTGTCCTTGAGGCCGTGCGGAATCGCCCCCACCCTTGATGAGGTGCCTTGAGGACGCAACGCGCCCTCAAGAACCTCTCAGCAAAAAGGGCCAGACCAACCACGCGCAAAACGCCAATGTTCTGCGAGCACATCCGCCAAACCAACCAAACATGTCGTCGCGCGTCAGCGCGTCCGCCAGATCAAGCCACCTCAGGCGATATGCTGGATTGTCGTGAACCCTTCAAACACCGGCGTTCCCTCATGCAGCTTCGAGGTCGCACCCGCATCCTTATGCGCCGCCCGGAAGGCCTCGGATTTCGTCCAGGCCCGAAACGCTTCTTCCGAAGCCCAGACCGTGTGGGAGGCATAAAGCACCGTGCCGTCTTTCTCAGGCCCGCGCAGCATATGAAACTCCACAAAGCCCTCCATCTCTTTCAGATGGCTGTCCCGCCCCAGCCAAAGCGCCTCGAAGGCCTGCGCGTTTTCCGGCTTCACGGCAAATCGGTTCATTGCGATATACATATCTCTCTCCGGTCTATTGGCTGAATGCGGCGCAGGGGTCTCCACGGGGGGCGGGGTCCGTCACCACTGTGACATCAAAGCGAGGATCATTCTCCGCGTTCGGCGCTTCTACAAAACCCACCGTGAAGGCAGAAACCTCCGAAGCCGCCTGCGCCATCAGCTGCGGCATCCCCCAATCCTTGCGCGCATGGCCATTGCCGGTGATCACCACCACCGGCGCACCGTGGCGCTCCAACGCCTCCAGCGCCGCATCGGCAAACTGTGCATCCCGCAACCGCTGCGCCTCGACCATACCGCCCATCAACTCTATTGGCATCGCCTCGCAATGCGCCACAAACTGCATCTCTTCGCGTGCCTTTTGCTCCGTTTCCGGCAGTTCCCGATCCAGCCCAAACCGCTCTGCACCCGCGCCAAAGACCGCAGCCGCCCCATCCGAGAACGCCCGCCGCACCTCTTCGCGCGGGGCTGCCGCGCCAATCACCGCAGCCTCCCCCAGCGCCGCAAACACCGGCGCGTAAATCGAGATCGCGGGCCAGCCCCGCTCTTCCCACCCGATCCTGCCCCCAAGCGCCCCTAGGTCAGTGCCGTCCCACGCACCGACCTCATCCGCCATCTCCGGCGTCAACATCTCAAAGACCACCGCCTTGGGCATGATCTCTACCATCAAGGCCCCTTGCCCCACGTGATGGGCTGCATTGTCATGAATTTCACCCAGGATCACGACATCCGCCGCCAACATCCGGGCGCGGTCATCGGGTGCCAGCGTCTCGGCTGACGCACATGAGGCGTAAAACCCCAACACCATTGCACCGCACCACCGCCACATCTCATCGCTCCCTGTCTCTTATGTCCGCGGAGATAGATGTTTTGTTAAGGATTGCGAGGCGGCGTCAGGCCTGATCACGCAAAATCGATGCTCACTGCACCAAATGGGCCGTAATCCGCCCTGATCTTTGTCCCGGGCGGGCATTCGATGGGCCGGATGAAGCTGCCCGACAGGATCACCTGCCCCGCTTCGATCTGCTGCCCATAGTGCGCCATGCGCCGCGCCAGCCAGACAACACTTTCCACCGGATCATCCAGCACCCCTGCGCCCAGCCCCGTTTCCTCGATCTCCCCATCGCGGTACACCATCGCACCCGTCCATCGCAGATCAAAAGCATCGACCGCATGCCGTTTGTCACCCAGCACTATCCCCGCGTTCGCCGCATTGTCGCTGATTGTATCAAAGACCTTGCGCGCCTGCCCCGTCTGCGGATCAGCCCGCAAGATCCGCGTATCGAGGATCTCAATCGCCGGCGCCACCGCGTCGGTTGCCGCAATCACCGCCTCGCGCGTCACATCCGCCCCACCCAGAGGCGCTTTCATCACAAAGGCAATCTCGGCTTCGATGCGCGGCTGAATGAACCGCCCCGCAGGCACGCTGCTGCCATTCTCAAACGCCATATCATCAAACAGAATCCCGCTGTCCGGGATGTCGATCCCCAGCGCCGATTGCATGGCCTTTGACGTCAGCCCGATCTTCCAGCCAATCACCTTGCGCCCCGCCTTCAGCTTGGCGTCATGGATCGCCTGCTGGATGGCATAGGCATCATCCATCGACATGTCCGGATAGCGCAGCGACAACAGCCCGATCTGCTGCCCCGTTCGCTCTGCCATGATCAGATCGGCGGCGACGGCGGCGTGTTCCTCTGGCGTCATGTCTCGTCCTCGACCGTGTTGGTCAGACCCCCAAGCGTGCTGATCAACACCAGAACCTCGTCGCCCGGCACAAGAAAGCGCGGCGGATCGAACCGTGCGCCCGCGCCCGTCGGCGTGCCCGTGATGATGATGTCACCTGGCTGCAATGCCATAAAGGTCGAGATGTAGGCGATCTGCTCGCGGATGGGGAACATCATGTTGCTGACCAGATCATCCTGCCGGATGTCCCCGTTCACATAGGTGGTGATCCGCGCGTCATCCAGCTGCCATGCATCGGTAAACTGTACCAGCCATGGCCCCAGCGCGCCTGAACGGTCCCAGTTCTTGCCTTGTGTGACATTGAACTTCGCATGCCGCACCCAATCGCGGATGGTCCCTTCATTGCAGATCGTCAGCGCCGCGATGTGATCATAGGCATCCGCCTGCGCGATCCGCCGTCCAGCCTTGCCAATGACAATTGCAATCTCGCCCTCATAATCCAGCTGATGGCTTTCCGGCGGACGGATCAGGGGGCGGTTGTGGCCGGTGAACCCGCTGGCAAAACGCGGGAAGAGCGACATGTGCTTGGGCTGATCGGAGCCGTCCTTGTACTCCGCGTTTCGGTCAGGAAAATTCACGCCGACGCAGATGATGCGCCGGACGTTCGGCATGACCATCTCAAAGGTGAACTCCTCATGCGTGACCGGCTCTTCAAACGCCTCTACCAGCGCATCCATCCCGCCAGCCGCAATCGCATCATAAAGCGTCGGCCACTGCGGAAAATGACCGGAAAGATCAACCAGCCCACCCTCCTTCGCAGCGCCCCAGAAAAGCCTGCCATCCGCGGTGTAGGTGCAAAAGCGCGGCGTCGTCATGGCGCGATGATCGGCGTCGCTTTCAACCGCGCCTCCTCTGTCTCAACTCCCACAAACGGCGTCCCATGCTCAAACCAGCTGCGCGGCGCGGGCGCGCCCCAAAGCGTCTGGCGCTGCGGGTCTTTCAGGTCCCATTTGATCGGCTCGTGATCGGGGTCCAGCGTCTGATAGTCTGAGCTGTAAATCTCGATCCGATGCCCATCCGGATCAAGGATGTAAAGGAAGAAGGCGTTCGAAATCCCGTGCCGCCCCGGCCCCCGCTCAATCGCATCCACGTGGCCCGTCGTGGCCATCAAATCGAGCAGGTCAATGATATGAAGCGGGTTTGCCACCCAGAAAGCCACATGGTGCATCCTCGGCCCCGTCCCATTCGTAAAGGCCATATCATGAACCCCACCCTTGCGGTGCATCCATGCCGCCCAGAGCGCATGGCTCTCCTCGTCCTCGGTGTATTCCGTCACTCTGAAGCCCATGTCGTTGTAAAAAGCGACCGAAGCATCGACGTCAGGGGAAAAGCAATTGAAGTGGTCGATCCTGAGCGGCCTGACCCCGTGATACCGCGCATATTGCTGATGGATCGGCTCCAGCCGGTCCATCTTGTGGTAGAACTCCAGCGGAATGCCGTGGTTGTCCGAGGTCAGCAGCGTGCGTCCCTGATGGGGCCGCTCGACCCATTTCACGGGTCGTCCCTTGTCCCGAAAAAACGCCTCTGCCCCGTCCAGATCATCCTCACCAAAGACCTTGAACCCCATCACCTCCACCGTGCCCGGCTGGTCCGACTTCTGCAGCACGATGCAGTGATGCCCCCGCTCCTCCAGCGCGCGCAAATAGATGCGCTCGTCATCCTCGTCCGTCACCTGCAGCCCGAACATATCGACATAGAAGGCCCGCGAGGCGGCAAGGTCTGAAACATTCAGGCACACATGGCTCAACCGGATGGTGTTGAAATCAGGGTAAAGGTTCGGGGCAGGAACAGGCATCAGGACACTCCCAACTTGCTGATCTTGTGGGGGCCGGTGGCAAAGCCGATATGTTTCTGCTCCATGTAGAACTCGAAACTCCAATCCCCGCCATCGCGCCCAATGCCGCTGGATTTCACCCCGCCAAAAGGTGTGGGCAGGTGGCGCACGTTCTCTGAATTCACCCAGATCATCCCCGCCTCCAGCTTGTCGGTAAACCGCAGTGCGCGGGTCAGATCGTTTGTCCAGACATAACCCGTCAAGCCATAGTCCGTGTCATTGGCCATCTCCAAGGCTTCTTCTTCCGTACGGAAGGGTATGGATGTCAGCACCGGCCCAAAAATCTCTTCCCGCGCAATCCGCATCTGGTTGGTGGCGTTGGTAAAGAGCGTAGGTGCTACGAAATACCCCTCCTCCCCAATCGCCGTGCCACCGGCGGGCGTTGCCGCACCGTCCTCTTTGGCAATGTCAAAGTAGGACGTGACCTTGGCAAAATGTTCCTCTGAAATCAGCGGCCCCACTTCCGTCTCCGGGTCCAGCGGATGCCCCACACGGATGTTCTCCACCCGCGCCGCCAGTTTCGCCTCGAATTCTTCTTTAATCGTCTCCTGCACCAAAAGCCGCGAAGACGACGTACAACGCTCTCCATTGATCGAGTAGATCATGAAGATCACCGCATCCAGCGCCCGCTCCAGATCAGCATCATCAAAGACAATCACCGGGTTCTTCCCCCCCAGCTCCAGATGCACCCGCTTCAGCGTATCCGCCCCCTGCTTCTGGATCAGGCTGCCCGTCCGGCTTTCCCCCACAAAGGCAATCGCCTTGATGTCGCGATGCTCGCACAGCGCCTTGCCCGCTTCCTCACCAAAGCCGTTGACCGTGTTGAGCACACCGGGCGGCAACCCGGCTTCCTCCGCGATCTCGACCAGCAGCCGTGCGGTCAGGGGCGAGGCTTCGGCAGGCTTGTGCACCACCGTGCAGCCCGCCGCCAAGGCCGGGGCGATCTTCCATGTGGACAGCATAAAGGGCGTGTTCCACGGCGTGATCACCCCCACTGGACCAATCGGCACGCGGGTTGTCACGTTCATCAGGGTCGGCGACGGCAGGTTCTTTCCATCCCGGGCGCTTGTCACCTGATCCGCAAAATAGCGAAAGTTCTCCGCCCCGCGCAGCGCCGCCTTGGACATGAACCGCCAGGCCTGCCCCGTGTCCCAGCATTCGCACAGCGCGATCTCTTCGGCGCGCGCTTCGATCCCCTCGGCCACGCGGATCAGTATCTTTTTGCGCTCCAGCGCCGGCATGTCCCGCCAGGCCGGAAACGCTGCCTTGGCGGCCTTGGCAGCCGCGTCGATATCACCAGCCGTCCCATGAGCAACCGGGCAGATCACGCTTTTGTCCACCGGCGAAATCGTCTCAAACGTCCCACCGCTGCCCGGCACATCCTGCCCCGCAACATGGTTCTGAATGCCGCCCTCGCGGAACCGCGCCAGCAAGCTGGCGAGTTTGGCAAGTCTCTCTTCAAGCATGCTCATGTTGGATCCTTCAGATGGTCGCGGATGCTGCCCACCTTGGGCGACAGCTCCGGGTCGATGTCGCGCATCTCGAACGACAGCGCGATGGGGCGCTCTGCCATGACCGGCGCAATGAAATCTCGGGCGAGGTTGAAAAGCGTCTCCGTCGCTGCCTTTTTCGCCTCAAGCGCACGCCCCGCCCGCAGCCGCACGGATATGTCGATATAGCCATGTTCCGGGTTGCCATCGGCAATTGCATAATGCGTCGCTGCCGTCGCGCGCACCCGCACACCCGCTGCGGGAAAGATGTCGAGCCCCGTGGCCGCCTTCCGCAACGCCTCGCAGAGCCCCGCCATGTCTACCGCAGGCTCCAGGTTTGCTGAGTAGTCGATGATCAGATGTGGCATTATTAATTACCATGTTAAGTGAATTGAAAAGATCACTTCCACGCTCGCCCGTCAAGAAAATTCCTTCACATGAGAATTATCCCCCCTATAAACCGGATATGCCCAGACGCCCGACCACCTTGCCTCGCACTGAACGCTCTCTGCCCATCGCGCTTATCCGCGCGCGGGAGAAAGTCATGGCCCCGATCCGTGAGATGCTGGCAGAAACCGGCATCACCGAACAGCAATGGCGCGTGCTGCGTGTGCTGTCTGAGCATGAGGCGCTTGACGCCACCGAGCTGGCCGAGCGCGCCAGCCTGCATCAACCCAGTCTGACCCGCATCCTCAAAACTCTGACCGAGCGCGGCTTCATCAGACGCACCACCGATACTCAGGACCGTCGCCGCCAGGTCGTCCAACTGACCGCCGCAGGTCACGCCGTCATTCAGGACAACCTCGCCCATGCCACCGAAATTGCAGAGGCCCTGCGCAGCGCGCTTGGCCCCGACAGGTTTGACACCCTGTTGGACCTGCTGGCCGCACTTGACGACTTCGCTTTCGTCAGATCATCGCCGAAGGCCTAGCCTCGCCTGACAGCGATCTAGACCTCTTCGTCCCCAAGATGGTTTTGCCGCACCGGCCCCCGATAGCGCTGCGTCAGGTCCTCCGACACTTCGCTGCCATCATACATGAACGGCAGAATGCCTTTGCGAATGCTCTTGCCGCGCATGCCCAGAATATCCTGCTCGGACATTGTCACGCGCTGCGACATGCGCCTGCCCCACTCGGCCAGATGCTCGTAAAGCCGCGCCATCTCCGGATGCTCCGCCCCGCCCTTGGCCAGATCGTGAAACTCATCCGGGTCCGTCTCAAGGTCAAAGAACATCGGTCGGAAACCGCCTTCGGCATGCATCAGCTTGTACCGCCCGTCAAAGACCATGAAGAGCCGCGCATCGCGCGGGGCCAGACCTAGTTTCGCCGCCTGCGGCGTCGCGGAGTAATCATACTCGCTGATCGCATAACGGCGCCACTCCGGTTCCTCACCGCGCAGCCACGGCAAAAGCGAGCGTCCTTCAATGATATGATCCGGCACGGCGCCGCCAGCCGCTTCAACAAAGGTCGCGGCCAGATCGATGCTCTCGACCAGCGCATCACAGGTCGTCCCGCGCGTGCCATCTGCAGAGCCGCGCGGGTCATAGATGATCATCGGGATTTTCACCGATGGTTCGTGAAAGAGATCCTTCTCTCCCAACCAGTGATCGCCCAGATAATCCCCATGATCCGAGGTGAGCACGATCATCGTGTCCTTCAGCCGGTCTGTCTCTTCCAGAAAATCAAGCAGACGTCCCAACTGATCGTCGCACTGCTTGATCAGCCCCATATAGGCCGGGATTACCTTGTTGCGCACCTCTTCGCGCTGAAAGGCCGCTGCCACCTTGTTCTCCATATAGGCGCCATAAACCGGCTGCGGGTCTTCCCGCTCCACGTCTGAGCGTCGGGCCTGCGGCACATGATTGGGCCCGAACATGTCATGATAGGGCGCAGGCACAATGTAAGGCCAATGCGGCTTGATAAAGCTGACATGCGCACACCACGGCCCCTGCTTCTCTTCGATAAAGGCAATGGTCTCGGAGGTCAGCCAAGGCGTTTCGCTGTCTTCCTCACGAATATTGGCAGGCTGATCGGCGTTGCGGAACATCCAGCCGCTGGCGATCTGTTCATCGGTGATGCCCGCATTGGCATAATCCGCCCAGGGGTTCTCGCCATCATAGCCCTTTTCCTTGAGGTACTCGTTATAGGGCGAGCGTTTCTCATCATAATACCCGTCCGGGCCATAGGCCCATAGCCCGTCATCCCTGATCCAGGTGTCAAACCCGCATTCCGCCTGCCGCGCGCCGATCTGGCTGTCAGGCGCCAGCCCCAGCCGCGCCATGCCTTCGGCATCCGCCTTCATATGCGTCTTGCCAATCAGCCAGCAGTCCATCCCCAGTTTCCGCAGATGATCACCCATGGTCTGCTCACCCACCCGCAGCGGAAAACCGTTCCACTGCGCGCCGTGGCTTGAGGCGTAGCGCCCGGTGTAGAAACACATCCGGCTCGCCCCGCAGATGGGCGATTGCACAAAAGCATTGGTGAACCGCACGCCCATTCCGGCGACCCGGTCGAAATTCGGTGTGTGCAAATGGGGATGCCCCGCGCAGCTCAGGTAGTCAAACCGCAGCTGGTCATACATGATGAATAGGATGTTCATAATGTCCCCTCCCTGCGCCGCACTAGATACGGTAAAGCCAGAAACGGCCAGCGCGATTTTCGCCTGTGACCTCCCGTGCGCCATGGCAGAGGCGCATCACCAACGTGTTTGGTCACAAGCCCCGTGTTGTCAGCCAGCGCGGAGTATGGAAAGTACGTGCAGACCATTAAAACTGGACCGGGCATATGAAAATCGCCGTCTTTGGCATCGGATACGTTGGCCTTTCCAACGCGGTCCTTCTGGCGCAGCACAACACTGTCACCGCCGTCGACCTCTCGGAAGAACGGGTCGCCCAGCTCAACGCGCGCACCTCTCCCATCGAGGAAGCAGAGCTTGCCACGTGGCTGACAGAACGCGATCTGAAACTAAGTGCGACAACCAACGCAGACGCCGCGTGCCAGGATGCGGACTACATCCTTGTGGCGACCCCCACGGACTACGACCCAAAGACCGACTTCTTTGACACGTCATCTGTCGAATCCGTTATCCGCATTGCCACAGGCGCAAACCCCAAGGCGCATATCGTGGTCAAATCCACGGTGCCCGTGGGCTTCGTCCAGCGGATGCGCGACCAGTTCGGCACCCAGAACATCTTTTTCTGCCCCGAATTCCTGCGCGAAGGGCAGGCGTTGCATGACAACCTGCATCCCTCCCGCATTGTCGTCGGAGCAGACACCAAGGCCGCCAAGACCTTTGCCAAGCTGCTGGTCGAGGGCGCCGAGGCTACGGACATCCCCGTTCTCCACACCGGTCCGGAAGAGGCGGAGTCGATCAAGCTTTTCGCCAATACCTACCTCGCCATGCGCGTGGCCTTCTTCAATGAACTCGACAGTTATGCGCTGAGCCAGAACATGGACACCCGCCAGATCATCGAGGGCATCGGCCTCGATCCGCGTATCGGCATGCACTACAACAACCCCTCCTTCGGTTACGGCGGCTATTGCCTGCCCAAGGACACCAAGCAGCTTCTGGCCAATTACTCAGACGTGCCGCAGAACCTGATGCGCGCGGTGGTGCAGGCCAATCGCACGCGCAAGGAATTCATCGCCCAGCACGTCATCGACATGCGCCCGAAAACCGTCGGCATTCACCGGCTGGCGATGAAGGCAGGCTCTGACAATTTCCGCCAGACCTCGGTCCGCGCCGTCATCCGCCATATCCGGGATGCGGGCATCAACGTGGTGATCTATGAGCCGCAGATGGACAAGAAAAAGTTCATGACCTGCGAGGTTATTGATGACCTGGCAACGTTCAAGGCGGCCAGCGATGTGATCGTGGCCAACCGCGCCTCGGACGATCTGTCGGATGTGGCCGACAAGGTCT
>CAYUSM010000104.1:0-10470 GCA_964447345.1 uncultured Sulfitobacter sp.
GTCACATTGGGCGGCGGGATCATGATCGAGAAGGTCTCGTCGCGCGACGCATTGGCCCCGGCCTTGAAAGCACCGGCCTTTTCCCAGGCGGCGTAAAGGCGGGCCTCGGCCTCGGCGGCGTCGAATGTCTTGTCCAGAGCCATGTTTGCGTATCCTCGGTCAGGTTTGGACGGTGATCTAGCGGAGGTTTCGGCGAAGGGAAAGGGCCGGGGGTGTTGCGCGCGCGCCAGGGCGCGATTTGCCCCGACCAGGCGCATGCCCGGTGAGGGCGGAGCGTGCGGCGAGGACGGTGTAGGAATTGTAGTGGAAAGATGAAGCGGGGCGTTAATCTTTCGTAAACGAAGTTGCGCTTTGATCAGACGGGGCAGCGCATTGAGAGCCGATCTGCCTTGTATCAAGAAGCACCCCCGCCGCGGGTCGGGGACTGGGCAAGACCGGCCCGGGGCGCGGGGTGCCTTTGCTTTCAGCCTTTCCCATCTGAACCGTGACGTTCCAGGCGTGATCCCTTGGGGTGGACATGGGGCCACCAGTGGCTATGTCTTGGGGGCAGCATTATATCCCCCACAGAAAGCGACATCTCATGGATAAATTCGGCAAAAGTCAGTCGGTCACCCGGACGGAGGATGTGCGCTTCCTGACCGGAGCGGGGCGCTATGTGGATGACATCGCACCAGCGGGTGCCTTGCATGCCTATTTCTTTCGCGCGCCGGTGGCCCATGGGGTGATCACGGAACTGGATGTCAGCGATGCGGCCGGGGCCGAGGGCGTGCATTTGGTGCTGACCTGCGCTGACCTGGAAGCGGCGGGCGTGAACATCGGCATGGCCGGGGCCGTGGTCGACAACCGCGATGGCACCAAAGGCGCAAAGCCCCTGCGCCCGATGCTGGCCAAGGACAAGGTGCGCTATGTCGGGGAGCCGGTGGCGATGATTGTTGCCGATACGCTGGTGCAGGCGCGGGATGCGGCCGAGCTCATTCTGTTCGACGTGGAGGAGCTGCCCGCCAAGATTGACATGGCCCCGGGCGGAGAGACGCTGCACAGCGAAGCGCCGGACAACAAGGCCTTTGACTGGGGCATGGGGGATGAGGCGGCAACGGAGGCCGCTTTTGAGGCGGCGGCCAGGACCGTGGCGCTGGACGTGGATGACAACCGGATCATCGTGAACTCGATGGAGCCGCGGGGTTGCTATGCGGAATGGACAGATGGCCGTCTGCATGTGGCGCAGAACGGGCAGGGGGTCTGGGTGCACAAGGGTTATCTGCAAGCCGCCTTCAACCTGTCGGAAGATCAGGTGCGGGTGACAAACCCCGATACCGGCGGCGGCTTTGGCATGAAGGGCATGACCTACAACGAGTACTACGGGCTGGCGCAGGCGGCACGGGTGCTTGACCGCCCCGTGCGCTGGATGTCAGAGCGCACCGAGGCCATGCTGAGCGACAATCAGGGGCGGGACCTGACATCGCTTGCGGAATTTGCCTTTGACGCGAACAACAAGATCACCGCCTATCGGGTGAGATCGAAATGCAATCTGGGGGCCTACAACTCCCAATTCGCGCAGTTCATCCAGACACAGCTTTTCAGCCGGGTCTTGATGGGGGTCTACGACGTGCAGACCACATGGCTGCAGGTGGACGGGTTCTACACCAACACGGTGCCGGTGGATGCATACCGTGGCGCGGGACGGCCCGAGGCGATCTATGTGCTGGAACGCCTGATCGACCGCGCGGCGCGGGAACTTGGCGTGGACCCCTGGGAGCTGCGGCGGATCAATTTCATCAAGCCGGACCAGTTCCCCTACAAGGCGGCCACGGGCGAGACCTATGATGTCGGCGACTTTGCCAAGGTGCTCGACCGCGTGGCTGCAGAGGCGGACCGTAACGGGTTTGAGGCCCGTAAGGCAGCGGATGCAGCGCGCGGGCTGATCCGGGGACAGGGCCTTTGCTATTACATCGAGAGCATTCTGGGGGATCCGTCCGAGGGAGCCAAGGTCGCCTTTAACGCAGACGGCACCGTCACGATCTATGTCGGCACGCAGTCGAACGGGCAGGGGCACGAGACGGTTTATGCAAAGTTTCTCAGCGACCAGACCGGCATTCCGGCAGAGAAGATCACCGTGGTGCAGGGCGATTCCGACCTGATCGCAAAGGGGGGCGGCACCGGGGGTTCTCGCTCCGTGACCACGCAGAACAATGCCACACTGGCGACAGTTGCCAAGATGACAGAGGCCTTTACCGACTTCCTTGCTGACGAAATGGGCGTGCCTGCAGCAGAGATCAGCTTTGACGATGAACGCTTCCGGGCCGAAGGGTCAAACCTCACACCCACCATGCTGGACGTGGCCGAGATGGCCCGCGAAAAGGGTCGCGATGACCTGCTGACCCATCACGAACGCGCGACACTGCCCGG
This sequence comes from uncultured Sulfitobacter sp., assembly GCA_964447345.1. Classification (GTDB taxonomy): domain Bacteria; phylum Pseudomonadota; class Alphaproteobacteria; order Rhodobacterales; family Rhodobacteraceae; genus Sulfitobacter. Next base: position 2,407 of record CAYUSM010000104.1, read on the forward strand.
GCGCAGCTTCCCCAATGGCGCGCATGTTGCAGAAGTTGTGATTGACCCCGAGACGGGAACAGTCACCACGGACCGCTACACTGTCGTTGATGATTTCGGCAATCTTATCAATCCGATGCTGGCCGAAGGCCAAGTGCACGGCGGCGTGGCCCAGGGTGTTGGACAAGCCGTTCAGGAACGGGTCGTTTACGATGAAGACGGCCAGTTGCTCACGGCTTCGTTCATGGATTATGCCCTTCCCCGCGCGACGGACCTTCCCTACATTTCCTTCACCTCTGAACCCGTCCCCTCTACGGCCAACATCATGGGCATGAAGGGCTGCGGCGAGGCGGGAACAGTCGGCGCACTGGCGGCAATCTCCAATGCCGTGCAAGATGCGCTTTGGGACCACGGGGTGCGGCAGGCGGATATGCCCTTCACGCCGCACCGGGTCTGGGAGATGATGCATGGGGAGCGGATCGCCGCAGAATAACACCAACGGGTCGGGCCGCGCGCCTGCCACCCATGTGATCGTTCTGGACGGCACGCTGTCCTCTCTCGTGCCGCTCTGCCAGACCAACGCTGCACGCACCTACATGATGCTGCGCGAGGTGGGGGCTGCCGTTTCACTGTATTATGAACCCGGTCTGCAGTGGGACAACTGGCGCTCGATCCGCGATGTGGTGACGGGCAAGGGGATCAACCGACAGATCAAGCGCACCTACGGCTGGCTGGCCTCACGCTATCGACCGGGAGATCGCATTTTTCTGTTCGGGTATTCCCGTGGGGCCTATGCCGTGCGGTCGCTGGCCGGGGTGATCGACCTGGTCGGTCTTCTGCGCAGCGACCACGCGACATCGCGCAATATCCGAAACGCCTATCGGCATTACGAATGCGCGCCTGAAAGCGACGCGGCCCGTGCCTTTGCGCGGCATCATTGCCATGACAGGGTCGAGATTGAGATGATCGGTGTCTGGGACACCGTAAAGTCGCTTGGGATCAACGCGCCCGTGCTTTGGCGGCTTTCAGAGCATTTGCACGCGTTTCACAACCATGACCTCAGCGCCAATGTACGACACGGCTATCACGCGCTTGCCCATGATGAGACCCGCGTGGCCTTTGCACCCGTGATGTGGGAGTGCCACGACGATTACCCCGGTCGGCTGGAGCAGGTCTGGTTTCCGGGTTCGCATGCCGATGTGGGTGGTCAGTTGGGCGGCTTTGAGGCCGCGCGGCCCTTGTCCAATATCCCGCTCGACTGGATGTTGACCCGGGCTGCGGAATGCGGGCTGCCGTTGCCTCAAGGGTGGCAGGCGCGCCTTGAAAAAGACCCTTTGGCCCCGGCGCGTGGGACCTGGCGGGGTCATGGGCGGTTTCTGATGACACGCAAGAAGCGGTTGATCGGGGCAGATAGATCAGAGCGCCTGCATGACAGTATCCTCGCCCGTCAGGCGATGAAGGACAGGCTGACCCAGAGCGAGAAGGCGGTTTTCGCCACCGAAGACCAGAGCAGCTAGCGACAACGGCTGTCGCAACCTTGGCACGATGTGACAGTCAGAAGCGGGATTGGTCTGCGATACCTGCTGCCGTTGTCTAGGCCTGACCCATCCGCTTGCGCCGCTCCTTGATCTTTTCATCCGCTGCGATGGTGCCATCATGGAATGACCCAAAGAGCTTGTCCCACGGCAACTCAAGTGAGCCGTAGTTGCACTCAAAATACCGGTGATGCATCTGGTGATGAAAGGTGCCAAGCTTCATGCGGTTCTCATCCTTTACGATCAGACCTTCAAATCCCGTGTGCGTGGTCGCCGCTGTCAGCGCGTAGTACTGAAGATGGTAGAGGATATGGACCGGGTGCGCCGCCACCACCCAATGGATCAGCACCGATCCCAGAAAAATCACATGTTCAACGGGATGCATCGACAGGCCCGACCATGGGCCCACGTTGATATTGCGGTGATGCAGGGCATGCACATGCTTGTAGAAAAACGGAATGTGCAGAAAACGGTGAATCCAGTAAAAGTAGAAGCTTTCCCATACCGGGATCAGAAAGAACAACGCGATAAACCAGATGGGATGCGCCGCCCAGGTGAGCATGGGCGCATACCCATTGGCGAGCGCCCAGAACATCAGTACCTCATATGCCGTCCAGACGGTCACACCACTCGCCAATGTCCAGAACATATTGTCCCTGATTTGACCGCCCAGCGTGAATTGCCGCCCGTTTTTCATCAGCGGGCGCGGGTCATACTTCAGTTTCTGACCCTGCTTGGTGAAGGTGTAGAAATACAGATGCAGCCCGCCCGCGACCACCGACATCAGGACAATGTTGCGCAGCCACATCTCGGCAATCCAGCCAAAGGCGAAGGTCCTGGTTTCCTCAAGCGGGGGCTGAAACCAGTAGAACGAGATGAAGGCGATCCCAACAACGATCAGCCGCTCTGAGATCAGGAACCATGAGTTCCAGACCCAGGCCAGCATGTCCAGCGGCCGCAGGGGCCAGGTGAAAAAGGGAGACACTTTGAGCGGGACATCCGGAACGTGGTTCCAGCCCTTCAGCGGTGCATCTGCCATCCTAATACCCCAGCCTGTGATCGCGGTTCTAGTTTTGCAGATGTCGCTTCGTATGAAAAACAGTATTATCGCAATAATAAGAGCTGATTTTCAGAGGTTGGAATGACAGTTACCCTCAAAGCGATGACGTATTTCACGACGGCATTGCGCCATGGTAACATCGCCAAGGCAGCGTCCGAGTTGAACATTGCGGCCTCCGCCGTCTCAACAGCCATCGATCAGGTGGAAGCGGCCTTTGAACTGACGCTGGTCACGCGGCAACGCTCAAGGGGGATCAGTGCAAATGCCAGCGGTCTGGCCATTGCCCGGAAGTTTGAGAGGCTGCTGGAGGACTACCGATCCATTATCGGTGAGGGTGCAGACCTGAAGCAGTCGCTTAGTGGAACGCTGCGCATTGGCTACTACGCACCGATTGCGCCTGCTTTTCTGCCAAAAATTCTGTCGTCCTTTGTGCCGGACACTGCAGAAGTCGCATTGCACCTGCACGAATGCGACAACGACACTGCGCAACAAGGGCTCTTGAACGGTACCTATGATGTCATTCTGTTTGTCAGCGAAGGCGCCCAACCCCTTGTGGATTTTGATGTGTTGATCGAGGCACCGCCCTACTGCCTGGTGCCCGCATCACATCCGTTCGCTGGAAGAAGTGCCGTAAGTATGGCCGAGATCGCCCAGGAGCCATTGGTTGTTCTCAACCGGCCTCTCGCAACCCGCTATTACCGGGACCTCTTTGCCGCGCATGACGCGGAACCAACTGTTGCGGCCTATGCCAACTCTACGGAAATGGTGCGTAGCCTTGTCAGCGCCGGACATGGCTGCGCCATCCTCAACATGCGGCCGCAGACCAGCATCAGCTATGCCGGGACAGAGGTCGTTGAACGGCCCATCTCAGACCCTCTGCCACCGCTTACGCTTGCGGTGGCCTATACGAAGAACCGGCCACGCCAATTGGTCCAGCATTTTGTCGACGCCTGCCAAGCGCATTTCGAAACGAAAGGGCCAGGGCGTTGCATATTTGAATGATTTGCTGCGACGCCTGACGCGTGGTCTGCGCCAATCGGTTGGCAATGACCCGCGCATCACCAAAACATGTCCGACGGAACGGCTGCCGACTTCCGTACAATCTGCTTAGACGAGACCACACCGCTGTGTGGCGTGCAGATCAAAAGGGCCTTCGACATGAAGAATGCAGAACCCGTTTCACGCTTCTGGACTTACGCCATTGTCCTTGTAGCAAGCCTGCTGGTTGCGCTGCTGAGCCTGCCTTTCGCACCCGTTGAGTCCCTGGGGGATGCCAACCCTGACATCCGGTTGGTTGACAGCGATTCTTCTGGTTCCAAAGGCAAACCGCGCGGGCCGTCCTGACCGGCAGGTAACTCCACGCAAACTTCAAACGGGAGCTATTGCCCGGCCAATTCAAGGTTTTTCGACGGACTGGCCGACCTCGTCAGCCCAGCTTCATCACAATGCAAGTTGTTGAGCCGGTCGCATAAAGCTTGCCGTCCTCAACGCCCCTGATCTCGCCATGTGCCACGCCTGTGGACCGGCCGACGTGATCAACCTCTCCGATACAATCAATCTCCATCCCCAGCGGGATGCCTTTGACGATGTTCACTTTGTATTCGAGCGTTGTATAGACCGATCCGCGCGGAATACAGGACATCACCGCGCAGGCCATCGCGCTGTCCAGCAGCGTGCCGTACCATCCCCCATGCACCGTGCCCATCGGGTTGGTGAACTTGAATTCTGGCGCGCCCCGGAACACGGCGCGGCCTTTTTCGATGCTGTGCAGGGCATAGCCCATGGTCGTGCTGATCGGCGGGGCAGGGTTCTTGCCCGCCAGAATGGCCTCCATAAATTCCAAGCCGCTCAGCTTCAGCGCTTCGGATTGGCTCAGAAGGTCTTCGGGGCGTGTTGCGACACGGGGCATGGGTGGTCTCCGGCAAGGACAGATGCCGAAATGCTGCGGTGAAAACGCCGCCGCCGCAAGCTGTTACGCCACGTCCTCAAGCGTGACCTGCGGCGTGACACCCAGTGCGCGGCAAACGTTGCGCGTCAACTCCGCCCGGTTGAGTGTGTAGAAATGCAGATCCTCAACGCCTTCATCCATAAGATCGCTGCACAATTCAGTGCAAAGCGCTGTGGCCAGCAGATCATGCCGATCATCGCGGATCGCGGCCTCAAAGGCATCATCCACCCATTGCGGCACCGGCGTCCCGCAGCGCGCCGCAAACTTGCGCGCACTCTTCCAGTTGATGACCGGCAGGATGCCCGGCGTGATCTTCTTGTCGATACCCGCCTTGGCACAAGCGTCGCGAAACCGCAGAAAACTTTCGGCCTCAAAGAAGAACTGGGTGATCGCTTCATCCGCCCCGGCTTCAAACTTGCGCTTGAGCCACTCGACATTTGCTTCGGGGCTCTCTGCCTCCGGATGACTGTCTGGATAGGCGCCAACGCGGATGTTGAACGTCCCCTTTTCAGCAAGCGCTTCAATCAGCGCACAACTGTCGGTAAAGCCGTCAGGGTGGGGTGTGAATGCCTCAGCCCCGTCCTGGGGATCGCCGCGCAGGGCGACGATATCGGTCACGCCGATCTTGGAAAACTTGTCGGCAATCTCCAGCGTTTCGGCCTTGCTGGCACCCACGCAGGTCAGGTGCGCCGCCACAGGCAAACCCGAAGTGCGCCGCAGCACATGGGCCGCGTCGTGGGTGAGATCGCGGGTTGACCCACCGGCGCCATAGGTCACAGAAAAGAAACGCGGTGCCAATGGGGCCAGCGCCTGCGCAGTGTCCCACAGGTTGAACGCAGCATCGACAGAGCGGGGCGGGAAGACTTCGAAAGAGACGTTCGGTGCGGGCACGGGCGCGGTCCTTTATTGGGAGAGGCCTCCCCTTGTCTCACGATGATGGATGTGAGACAAACTCATAACTCTCATCTTTTTTATGAGCTTTGTCTGATATGCACATCGAATTCCGGCATCTGCGCACCATCCAGGCCATTCACGAGACGGGCGGACTGGCGCGCGCGGCAGAAAAGATGAACATCACCCAATCGGCTTTGTCCCATCAAGTCAAAGGGTTGGAGGACCAGGCGGGGGTGGAGCTTTTCGTGCGCCGCTCCAAGCCGTTGAAACTCTCGCCCGCCGGGCAGCGCCTTTTGAAACTTGCGCAACAGGTGCTGCCGCAGGTGCAGGCCTTGCAGGACGAATTTGCGGGCCTGCGCGAGGGCAGCACTGGCCGCATGCACATCGCCATCGAATGCCACGCCTGTTTCGAATGGCTCTTCCCTGTGCTGGAAAACTTCCGCCGCACCTGGCCCGACGTCGACGTGGACATCCGTCCAGGCCTGGCCTTCGACGCGCTGCCCGCGCTGCTGCGCGAGGAGGTTGATTTGGTGGTGTCCTCAGACCCAGAAGACCTGCCGGGCGTGCGGTTCGTCGAACTCTTTGATTACGAGGCGGTCTTTGTCGCCGCCAGCGCGCATCCGCTTTCCCAGAAAGACCACGTTGAGGCCGCCGATTTTCGCGGTGAGACGCTCATCACTTACCCGGTGGACAAAACACGGCTTGATATCTTCAGCCAGTTGCTGATCCCGGCCAAGGTTGAACCTGCCGCGATCCGGCAGGTGGAGCTGACGGCAGTGATCCTGCTGCTGGTCGCTTCCAACCGCGGTGTTTCTGTACTGCCCGACTGGGTGGTGCGGGAGGTGAAGTATTCCTCGGACTACGTGACCCGCCCGCTGACGGAAAACGGCATCACACGGCGGCTCTACGCAGCGGTACGAGAGGACGATCTGGACAAGCCATTCATGCAGGAGCTGCTCAGGCTGGCTGGCGACGAAGCGCGCAAGTTGCAGGCGGCTTAAGCTTAGTCGGCATACGCATGCTCTAGTTCTTTCACCGGCCAATCGGCCAGCCTCGCAGCCCCGTCGTAAAGGCTCTGCACGAACGCCAGCAGCGCCGCGTGTGGATCAGCCTCCTCTATCAGATCGGCGTATCGCAGTATCGCCAGAGCACCGCCATTCTTCTCCGCCCATGCTGCCGCTTCAGGCTCCAGCGCCAATTCGGCCATGCCCGCAGGCTCGGGATAGGCATACCCGTAGAACGCCGCGTGCGGGAAACTGTCATCACCCGGCCAGAACCCGACCGAAATCACCTCGTGTGAGTACGCCTCCCGGTCGGACTGTGTCCCACCCTCCAGCGGATGCGCCCGGCCTGAAAACCGCGTTACAACCAAGTCAAAGGAATGCCAGTAAAGCTGCACTGGCGTCTGTTTGCCGGTAAAGCGACCCCGAAACGCTTCGAACACATCTGCGATCCAGCATAACGCCGTCCAGTACCTTGTGATCGCTGCCTTGTCGTATGCGCGGGGCGCGTCGTCCTCCGGGAACGGGACTTTCGATTTGTTGTCATAGGGCACCGCATGGATGTCGACCGTTATTTCCAACGAATTCAACGCGCCAAAGAGCGCACTGTAAAAGCCAGCGACGCTCAAACCCGCCGGATCAAACGCTTCGCTTCGCCCATCATTCCGGCTCACGACGACGCGGTGGGCGATCATGTCATAGAGGATATCAAACGCACCGGAGGTATGTGGGATACGGCCTGTCGTCAGCCCGTTTACATGCGGGTAGAGCGTCACGTGCCACCAGTGGTTCAGCTTCGGATGCGTCTCCAGCCTGACCTTCCCAATAATCTGCAAAAAGAGGTGCAGCGTATCACGGCTGTCGACCCAACGGTCATAGTCCAAAGCGGGAAGGTGCGGTGCAGTCACTGATGGCTCCTTAGGCAAAATGTTCCGGCACGGGGCCAGAAAGGCATAACCCCGGTGTACAACACCAATGTAACGGAAAACCGCCCTCAGGTCAGCGACCTAAGGGCGGTGATTGGCTCAAAAGATAGGACACGATGGTCGGAGTATCACCCCACCTTTACAATCGCCTTGCCGTGGTTACCGCCTGTCAGCAGGTCCATGAACGCCTGTGGGGCGTTCTCCAGCCCTTCGGTGATGTCTTCTTTGTACTTCACCCGCCCATCCGCGATCATCGGGGCGACCTCGTTCACAAAATCCGGGTAGCGGTCCCAGTGGTTTGAGATGATGAAACCGTTCACGCTCAGGAAATTGACCAGCATGGTCCGCCAGAGCTTGGGTGCTGTCAGCCCTTCCTGCGCGGCACCGGCACCCAGCCCGCCTGCATTGTACCAGGCAATCATGCCGCACAAGGGGATGCGGCCAAAGGGGTTCATCAGGGGCAGTACGGCATCCAGTACCTGACCACCGACGTTTTCGAAATAGATGTCGATGCCGTCGGGGGCCGCGTCCTTGATGGCCGCGCGCAGGTCCGAAGCAGTGCTGTAGGCACGGTGATCAATACAGGCGTCAAAGCCAAACTCGCTAGTGGCAAGATCGCATTTGTCCTTGCCGCCCGCGATGCCCACCGCGCGCAAGCCCTTGGCTTTGGCCAGTTGCCCGACCATGGAGCCCACAGGGCCAGTCGCGGCTGCGACGGCCA
>CAYUSM010000105.1:0-10429 GCA_964447345.1 uncultured Sulfitobacter sp.
GCGACCAAACGCCCGATGGGACATAAATATCAAGGATTGCGCCCGTGTCCGCACATACCACGCCACGCATCGCCTTTCAGGGCGCATTGGGTGCCTACAGTCATGAAGCCTGCCTGCAAGCCCGCCCCGATATGATTCCGGTGCCCTGTACTACCTTCGAAGGGGTGATCCGTGCCGTGAAGGATGGCCGCGCCGACCTTGCCATGCTGCCGGTTGAGAACACGACCTATGGCCGCGTGGCCGACATCCATCGCCTTCTGCCCGAAAGCGGCTTGCACATCATCGCGGAAGCCTTTGTGCGTGTTCGCATCGCCTTGATGGCCCGGCCCGGTGTCGATCTGAAGGACGTCAAACACGTCCGCGCTCATATGGTTCTGTTGCCGCAAGCGCGCAGTTTTTTGGACGCCCACGGCATTACCTTTGAGGCCGCCGCCGACAGCGCCGGGGCCGCCGAAGACCTGGCCAAGCACGAAGGATCGACCGAAGGCGTGCTGGCCAGCGAGGTCGCCGCAGACATCCACGGCCTTGACGTATTGGCCCGCGATGTCGAGGACCTCGACCACAACACCACACGCTTTTTGCTGATGGCGCCTGACATCGACACCACCCGCCGCGCGGACAAGATGCTCACAACCTTCGTCTTTGAGGTCCGCAACATCCCCGCTGCGCTTTACAAGGCCATGGGTGGCTTTGCGACCAATGGGGTCAACATGACCAAGCTGGAAAGCTACATGGTTGGCGGGTCGTTCACCGCAACGCAGTTCTATTCCGACATCGAAGGGCACCCCGAAGACCCGCCCGTCCGCCGAGCCTTGGAGGAATTGCGCTATTTCACCAACGAGTTGGACATTCTGGGCGTCTATCCAGCACATCCTGGTCGCGGGTAGGTTAAGGCTCACCGTCTAAGAATGCTGAGCAACATCGGACGACCTGTCACCTGTCTTCAAGCATCAGTGACAGTGAAAGCAATTCCAGCGGAGCAAGAATTGTTCGCCCTACGGAAGAATTAGTTGTAGGATACGCTCAATCTATTCTTATCTATTAAAGGATTGACCGTGTCAGCACCCCCTTCTGTTGAAAAATTGTTCATGGCATCCAAAAGGGCGGTTCGTGATGAAGACTGGGTGTCCGCCTTTGAGGCATTTGACGCTGTGCTCAAACGGTTTCCGGCGAACAACCGGGCCAAGAAGGGCCTGCAAAGCCTCCGTCCCAATGCACTGCCTGCCATTCTGAACATGGCGCAGGACCTTCAAAGCGGCGGTGAATGGGTCGAGGCCGAACGCCACTTGCGGATCGCCGCCGCCCTCGCGCCGGATATGGTGCAGGTCCTGCTGGCACTCGCGGCTTGCCAACTCCACTTGGGGCAAGCGCCCAAAGCCCTCAAGACAGCGGAACAGGTCTTGCAATCGAACCCCGGCAACACTCAAGCGCTGATCTACAAAGGCCGCGCGCAGCGTGAGATGTCAAAAAATCACGCAGCGGAACAAAGCTTCCTCGCAGCAGCAGCGTCTGACCCGTCCACCGCAAATGCGCTCAACAATCTGGGGATCACGGCTCGGGCGCGCGGCGATAGCACCGCTGCAACAGAATACTACCAAAGAGCATTGGCACTTGAGCCCGAAAACGTCGAACTTCACCACAACCTGGCGCAGTCCAAAACCTACACCAGCGACGACAACCACATCGAAAACATGCGCCAACTGGTCAAGAAGCTCTCTGGTTCAGCCGACGCCGCGCCGCTGCATTTCGCTATGTTCAAGGCATTGAACGATCTGGGCGAACATGCCGAAGCCTTCGGGTTTTTGCGCAATGCCAATCAGTTGGCCAGCTCTGCCGCCCCGTATGACTTCAAGAAAGACGCGATGACATTCGCGCTTACGAAGAGCCTGATGTCGACTGCGCTGACCCTCGACCCAACCGAGGTGATGACCCCACGACCAATCTTTGTCACCGGGTTACCCCGAACCGGCACAACGCTTGTCGAACGAATTTTGACACGCGACCCGGACGTTCAGGCCTGCGGTGAACTTTCTGTCGTCCAGCTAGCAGTCGGCAAGATGCTCAAAGGGATCATGGGGAGAGAGCGGAAAAGTGTTGAGATCGCAGACCTGCAGGCGCTGCGGCAGGACATCATCGCAGGTCTCGCTGAATACTCTGACGGTCGTCCCGTCATCATCGACAAGGCACCGCTCAACTTTCGCTGGATCGGATACATCTGCGCCGCCCTCCCCGAGGCGCGCATAGTTCACATCGCCCGCGACCCGATCCCGGTCGCTTGGTCGCTCTACCGGCTTTCCTTTACCGGTCCCGGCAATGGTTTCATCTATGATTTTGCCGACATCGCCAAGTACATGGTCCTGCACCGCAACTACATGGCACACTGGCGCAGCATTCTGCCCGGACGCCTTTTCGACATCAGCTACGAGGCGCTCATTTCGGACACGGACCAATCAACCCGCGCATTGGCTGAAGCAACGGGGCTGACATGGACAGACGCGTGGCTGCGACCGGAAGAGGCAAAAAATCAGGTCCTGACCGCCAGCGCCCATCAGGTGCAAAGGCCGATCTATCAAGGCAGCAATGCGGGCTGGCGGCCCTACGAAGACGCGCTGAAACCGATGATCAAACAGCTTGAGGACGCACAGATTCTGACAGACTAACGCTCCTTTCCCAAGCCCGTCAGCAACTCATCCTGCCCGCTGGTACCGGTCCTCCATGCCGCGGGCATACTCCGCTACGCGCAACTTGAACTTCTTGGTCAGGGAATTCTTGGCCAGCTTCAACGATTGCACCAACAACCGCGCGGACAGGTTCAACGGCTTTATCTCAAGCTCCACCTTGACCCGTGTACGGTTGCGCGACAGGGCGATCATCTCGAACCCCGTGGTGCCCAGCATCCCTGGCGACGTGCTTTCCAGCACAATCTCATGCGGGCGGTCGAAGGTGACCATCTCCAATTCGATCTGCCGGGGTTTGCCGCGCATTTCAAAGGCTGCGCGCCAGGTCATGCCCACCCCCGGCACGGCCATATTGTCCACCCGCTGGACTTCCGCGCCGCGCCGCATGGCAGACCGTTCAAAGGACTCAAAATCACAGAACATGTCAAACACCGCATCAATCGGCGCTTCAATGTCCTCGTTGGTCGAGAATTTCATAAAACTGCCCTGTCTCGCCCAGCCAACATTTGCCTGTTAACCATTTATTAACCAACTCTCACGTCATTCCAGTGTATCCGCAAGCCAATTTTCTAGCAGAAAGTGTGCAATCGCGCCTTTCCGGGCGGGCAAAATCTGCGGATGGTTCCCGGCAAAAATGTCCATCATCTCCTCACGGCTGACCCACATGGCATCCTCGATTTCCACCGGGTCGATCTTGATTTCCTGCGTAATGGCATGCCCATGACACCCAAACATAAGTGACGCGGGAAAAGGCCAGGGCTGACTTGAAAGATAGTCGACCGTTCCGACTTCGACACCGGATTCTTCAAAGACCTCGCGACGCACCGCAGCCTCCAACGTCTCACCGGGTTCAATGAAACCTGCCAAGAGCGAATACATCCCCTGCGGCCAACCGGGAGACCTGCCCATCAGCACCGCGTTGCCATAGGTGATCAGCATGATCACAACCGGGTCGGTCCGGGGAAAGTGTCCCGCGCCGCAGGCTGGACACTTGCGCTGCCAGCCCGCTTGCCAAATCTCTGTCTTCTCGCCGCAGCATGCGCAAAAACCATGCGTCTGGTGCCAGCCCAGCACCGCCTTACCTGTTGCAGCCAGTTCGGCATCCCGCGCATCAAGCCATGTCATGACGCGACGCAACTCCGCAAAGACCATGTCATCATCCGTGGCTGGATGGGATTGTTCGCTCGGGTCCAGAAAACCGCCAAGGCTTGCCTCATCCAGTTCCTCTGGTGACCATGCTGAGATATCAAAGGCAAACCGCGCCGCGCCATCCTCCCGGCCCAGAAGAATAGGGTCTTCAGCCGCCTCGGCCAGAACAGGATGATCCATCGGCAGCCGCGCCAGCGACGCAGGCCGTGCGCGGTTGATCAGCGGCTTGCCCCGCCAGAACACAATTGCCCGGCTGTCGACAGCATTCCGCGCGAATTTGACGACCGACGGATTGTCCCTAATCTCCCCGGCCCGATCCAGGGCAGACCCGCCAAATGTCACCTCTTCTGCGCGCCGCATGCGTTATCCTTCCCGCCGGTTCCACGTCGTCCGCCTTTGTGTGTCAAATGACCGGCAGGCACAATCCCGCCGAAAATAGCGAACTTGATAAGGATCGGTTGATCTGATCGAATGCTCAGCAATTAAAGGTTGCATTGTGTTATGAGAGACGATCTTCAGACGTTGGAAGAGCCGGGCCTGAGCCCGTTGGACAGCGCAGAAAGCACCACCGCGCAGCAGGTTGTCACGCTGCGCGTCTTGGCCACCTCCGACATCCATATGCAGCTGCAAGGATTTGACTACATTGGCGATCAACCTGGCCAGAATGCCGGACTGGCTGGGCTTGCCACGCTAATCCATACCGCGCGCGCCGAAGCCGCGGCACAGGATATGCCTTTGATCCTGCTGGACAACGGCGATCTGCTGCAAGGCACGGTTCTGGGTGAGAGACTGGCCCATCAGCGGGTCACGCCAGACCACCCGGTTGTCGCCTGCATGCGGCGGCTTGGCTACGATGCCATGGGGCTCGGCAACCATGACCTCGACCACGGACTGCCATATCTAAACGCCGTCGCCTGCCATCTTGGCATTCCCGTCATTTCCACCAATCTTGGCTTCCGCACGCGTTCCGCCATCACCCGCAGCGCTCTTCTGCAGCGCTCTTTGTCCACATCAGCAGCGTGCCCAAAGACGCTTCGGATCGGCATCGTTTCAGTCCTGCCGGAAGGCACCGCCCACTGGAACAGTTACGAATTACGTGGCCATGCCGAGGTGCTGCCCGCGCGCGACTCTCTGCTAAATGAGGTCGCCGCCCTGCGCAGCAAAGGTGCTGATATCGTCATCCTTCTCGCCCATATGGGACTTGAAGGTTCTGAACCAGATCTGGGATTGAGGGACGACGCCCGGCGGTTGGTCAACATCCCGGGCATTGATGGAATGGTGTCAGGTCACACCCACCGTCGCCTGCCTGGACATGATCATGCCGGTTTTGCTTTGGTCGACGCTACGAAAGGGACACTGGGCCGACGGCCTGCGGTCATGCCCGGTTTTGGCGCCTCTGATCTTGCTGTCCTCGACCTCAAGCTGCGCTGGACCAAAGGGAGCAGCTGGCAGGTGATTGACCACCACACAACCTTGCGGGCCAATAAGAGCAGCACCCCGGCAGACCCAAAAATCATCTCGCTTTGTCAGCCAACGCATCGGCGCATCCGCAAATCGCTCTCAGAGGTCTGCGGTCACAGCGAACTGACCATCCACAATTTCTTTTCTTTGGCCAAGCCGACCGAGACCTGCGCGTTGGTCGCCGCGGCAAGGCGCAGGGTGATCGCGCAAGCGATTGGGAATACGGCGGAGGCCACGCTGCCCATCCTGTCCTCCGCCTCGGCCCATACGGCAGGCGGGCGCGGCGGGCCGATGCACTTTCTTCATATCCCACCGGGGCCTATTCGGCTGCATCATCTGGCAGGTCTCAGCCCCTATGCCAATCCCATCTGCGCGCTGCGCGTCACCGGCAGGGAACTGCGCCAATGGTTGGAACACTCAGCCAGCGTCTTTTCGCAACTGCGCCCCGAAACAGCCAACCAGCCGCTTTTGCGTCCAGACCGTCCCCCGTTTGATTTCAGCACGATCTATGGGCTGCACTACACAATCGATCCTATGCGCGATGCAGGCGACCGCATCAGCCATCTGACCTTCGCCGGGCGCGACATCGACCCCGAAGAATCCTTTGTCCTGGCCACCAACACATTCCGCGCTGCTGGTGGCGGGGGCGGCGGCAGGTTCGCCGAGGCGCAGGTTATTGTCCGCAGTCAGACCAGCCTGTCCAACGCACTCGTGGACATTCTGAAGGATACAGAAAGCAGAATTGATCTTCAGGAACAGCCGTGGCGCTTCTCCTGCCCGACACCGGTTCAGGCCACCATCAGAACCGCACCCCAAAGCCTGAAGTACCTGCCCCAAATTTCCCACCTCGACCCGCACGTAGATGGTATCGATGACGAAGGGTTTGCACGCATCAGGCTGACGCTCTGACGCTTGCACTAACACGCCAGTGCACTTATATCGGCCCTCGAGAGGTTGGTGCGGGCAGGCGCCTCGCCAACCCGGTCAGATCCGGAAGGAAGCAGCCGTAACGAGTCCCGCTTGGGTCGTTATCAATCTCTCACCAAATCCTACGGCCCGCCGCTGTGTGCCGTAGGTCTCGCAAACTCTCCTGCAGATCGATTGACGTGCTGCGCTCAGCCACGCTGTTCCAGCAGCAGGTCCCACACGGACCTGTTCCGACGTGCAAACACACCCAGATGCCCAATGGCCTTTACCCCAAAGTCCGCAGGCGCGATCACCTCAACGTCTTGATCTTTGCGCCCGTAATCCTGCGCCAACCGTGCGACCGCATGCGGCGGGATCATATCGTCATCCGCAAACGCAACGAACCGGACCTGTGTCTGTGGTTGCTGCCATTCGGACTGCGGCAGGCTTCGCCCCGCCTCCTCGCCGAATGTCTTCATCGATGTGCACCAGCGCCGCCACTGCCAATAGGCAGCCTTCGGCAGGTCTTCTCCCATGCCCATCATCTTGCCCGGCAGGTATCCCGCCAAAGCGGTGACAGGTGGTCCGACCAGAAACCAGAACAGCAATGCCGTCGCCCGGTAAGGCCAGGGATGATCGCTGTGATGCACATTGCCCGAAGCCACACAGGTCAGATCCGTCACATCGTCCAGATCCCGTTGAAGCGTCATGGTCATCCCACCCAGCGAATGCCCTATCACGCGAATGGGCAGGCCGGGGAAAAGCCTGCGGACCTTGGCCCGTGCCGCCTGCTGATCGGCAATGCCCCAGTCGGCCATCGTGGCGCGCGACCGGCGGATGGACCCTGATGCAGATCGGCCCATGTCACGGTAATCGTAAGTAAAGACGATGAGGTTGTGAGCCTCAGCGGCATAAGACGCGAAATGCTGGTAGTACTCTTGCGGCACCGCTGTCGCACCATTCAACACAAGAACGGCGCGCGGCACCCCCGAGGGATAGAACAAGCGCCCGACGAGCGTCGCCCCATCCGCCGTCTTGAACACCTCTGACTTCTCGGCGCGTCCCGCAGGAGGGGCATCAGCGGGGGTAAGCGAGGAATGGATCATGAGCGGGGCTCCTACCTGTGAATCCTAGACCAATTGGTCTATTCACCTTCATGTCTGGACCAATCGGTCTATTCCTGTCAAGCTTGCTGTCATGACCAATCCCGCTCTCTCCACCAAAGACCGCCTCATCCGCTCAGCCGCGAACCTCTTCCGCGTCCATGGCTATCACGGCGTTGGGCTGAACGATCTGCTGGCCGAAGCCAAGGCCCCCAAAGGCTCGCTTTATCACCATTTTCCCAAGGGAAAACCGGACCTTGCCCGTGCTGCCGCCCATTGGGCATCGGACAACATGCTGCGCCTGATCGCCATCAGTTTTCAGGACGCAAAGTCCTTTGAGGACGGCGTCACAACGATCTGCTTCAAGCTGGCAAAGCTTTTTGATCTGTCGGGCAACTGGGACGGCTGCCCCATCGCCGCCATCCTGTTTGAAGGCCCGGAAAACGAGGCCTTCCGCGCAGACGCACAGCGACTCTATGACGGCTGGATTACAGAAGGCGCCGAACAGGCGGAGCGCCTGGGCGAAACGCCCGAGATGGCCAAGCTCAAGTCAGAACGGATGTTCGTCCTTATTCAAGGCGGCTGGACACTCGCCCGCGCGCGCCGGTCTTCAGATGTTCTGCGCAATCTGCCGATGCTGTTTGACCAGACTAAAGCTGAGTAGCCGCAAAGGTGTCGCACTGACCCACAGCACCGGTTTCGTACCCGCGCGCAAACCATCGGGCGCGCTGTTCTGAAGTGCCATGGGTAAAGGTATGCGGCTGAGGCACGCGTCCCGCCTGCCGTTGCAGGTAGTCATCGCCGATTTTGCGCGCCGCATTCAGCGCTTCCTGCAGGTCTCCGCGCTCCATCAGCCCTTGCACATTCGCCGCCCAGATCCCGGACAGGCAATCGGCCATCAACTCAAGACGCACCGTCAGCGCATTGGCCTCCACCTGGGAGGATTGTTGCCGCGCTGCGTTCACCCTTGGCAGGATGCCCAACTCGTTCTGCACATGATGCGCCACTTCATGCGCAATCACATAGGCCGCCGCAAAATCCCCGCCTGCACCCATCTGCCGGTCCATCATCGCAAAGAACTGTGTGTCCAGGTACGCTTTCTCGTCTGCCGGGCAGTAAAACGGTCCGGTAGCCCCCGATGCACCGCCACAGGGGCTTTGAGTCACGCCGGAAAAGACCACCAGTTTTGGCGGCACGTACTCACGGCCCAGCTGTTCACGGAAAATCCGGGCCCAGACATCCTCTGTCGTCGCCAGAACCTGGGCTGAAAACTGCGTGGCGGCTGTGTCTTCTTCTGTCACCGGCGCGCTCTGCTGGGTCTGCGGTTGGCTCGCCCCCTGCAAAAGCGGGCTCACATCAATCCCGGTGAAATAACCGATCGCCAGCACCACCAGGAGCCCGACGATGCCGATACCGCCCGCCCTGCCGCCACGTCCGCCCCGGCGCACTTCCACGTTCCGACTGCGTCTGATCCCTCTGAGCCGCATGATTGATCTCCCCTTCTCACGCCCTATCCTCAGATGAACGCCGCAAGCAGACAATAGTTCATATGAGCAAAAGCAACGAACTGGCCCAAGACCGCACCGACTGGGCCGAAGACCGCACCGTGCAGGCCAACGAACGGACCTTCGCGGGATGGATGCGCACGGGCATGGGGTCGCTTGGCGTGGCCATCGGCCTGCGCGCTGTCTTTGGAGAGTTTGAGCCCACATGGGCCGCCAAGGCTGTGGCCTCCATCTTTGTGGTCCTCGCTGTCTACATCTTCTGGGCTGCACAGGATGCGGCCTGCAAGACCCTGGACCGTCTGGATGATCACGCCTCCAACCCACAGCCGCGGACCCGAATGCGGCTTCTGGCGCTCGTCTTTGCAACGGGTGCTGTATTTATCGGGGCCATCCTCTGGGCACTCTGAGGCGGTTGCGGCACCCTGCCGCCCGTCCTACCCTGCGACACTGACCCGAATCTCCCCCGTCCCGAGGCCCGCATGTCCGACACCACCGCCTACCGCGTATTGGCCCGCAAATACCGGCCAGAGACCTTTGCCGATCTGGTGGGTCAGGACGCGATGGTGCGCACGCTGAAAAACGCGTTCGAAGCAGACCGCATCGCGCAAGCCTTCATCATGACCGGCATCCGGGGCACCGGGAAAACGACAACCGCCCGCATCATCGCCAAGGGCATGAACTGCATCGGTCCGGACGGAAACAGCGGCCCCACCACAGAGCCCTGCGGCCAGTGCGAACACTGCACCGCGATCATGGAAGGCCGCCATGTCGACGTGATGGAGATGGACGCCGCCTCCCACACGGGCGTCGCCAACAGCCGGGAAATCATCGACTCGGTGCATTACCGCGCGGCTTCCGCTCGGTACAAGGTCTACATCATCGACGAAGTGCACATGCTCTCCACGGGCGCCTTCAACGCACTCCTGAAGACGCTGGAAGAGCCGCCCGAGCACGTCAAGTTCATTTTCGCCACCACCGAAATCCGCAAAGTCCCCGTTACCGTCCTCTCCCGCTGTCAGCGCTTCGACCTGCGCCGCATCGAGCCAGAAGTGATGATCGCTCTGCTGGACAAGATCGCCAAGGCCGAAGGGGCAGAGGTTGCTCAGGACGCTTACGCGCTGATCACCCGCGCTGCCGAAGGCTCCGTGCGCGACGCGCTCTCGCTGCTCGGTCAGGCCATCAGCCATGGCGCGGGCGAGACCACTGCCGATCAGGTCCGCGCCATGCTCGGCCTGGCCGACCGGGGCCGTGTACTCGACCTCTTCGACATGATCCTGAAAGGCGACGCCGCAGGCGCGCTGACAGAACTCAGCGCCCAATACGCCGATGGGGCCGACCCGATGGCCGTGCTGCGCGATCTGGCCGAGATCACGCACTGGACCTCTGTCGTCAAAATCACACCCGACGCCGCCGAAGACCCCACGATCTCCCCCGAAGAACGCGACCGCGGCAAGCAGATGGCCGAGGCCCTGCCGATGCGTGTCCTCACGCGGCTTTGGCAAATGCTGCTCAAGGCGCTCGATGAGGTCGCCAGCGCCCCCAATGCCATGATGGCCGCCGAAATGGCGATCATCCGCCTGACCCATGTGGCCGACCTGCCAAGCCCGGAGGAACTGGTGCGCAAACT
>CAYUSM010000106.1:0-10423 GCA_964447345.1 uncultured Sulfitobacter sp.
AAGGCGAACTGGCGGAACGGACCTTCGAAGACGTGACCGACTTCGTACTGAACGGTGCCTTGCCTTCAACCGTTACGCAAGCGGAGGTCATCGCAAACCCCGGCAATACGATTGTGCAAGGCACGATGATCCAAGCCGCGATGGAGACGGCAATCTCGAGCGAACTCCCCGGGCAGGTCCGCGCAGTCATCACCGAAGACGTGCACTCTTACGACGGTTCCCGCATTTTGATAGCGAGAGGTTCAAAGCTGATCGGCCGATACCGTTCAGGTGCGGACATCGCACAAAGCCGCATCACGATCGCCTGGGATCGGATCATCCTGCCCACCAACCAAACGGTCACCATCAGCTCGTTTGGAGGCGATGAACTCGGGCGCGCCGGCGCTACGGGGTTTGTCGACACACGCTTCAAGGAGCGCTTCGGCTCGGCGGCCCTCATTTCGTTGATCACGGCTTTACCCGGCGCCGCCGCGGCGCAGGTCGAAGACGAAACGTCTGCCGAGATCCTTGAAGATGTGGGCGACGACTTTGCGGACAGCGCCGACAGTGTCATCGACGACTACCTCTCGATCGGTCCGGTGATCTACGTCGAACAGGGTGCAAGGATCACTGTGATGGTGGACCGTGATCTGGAGATCTTTTGATGTCGGGCGCCTACCTCCAAGCCTCGCTCGACAAGCTCCCCGATGCTTCTCGCGAGGACGTCATCGAGATTTGCATCAATCCCGACGGTTCTGTCTGGGGCGAATTCCAGGGCGACAGGTTCATGTCGCCATTGGAAAGCAGCCTGACGCCGACCGAGATCAAGGACATCGGAACCCAGATCGCATCGGCCTCAAACTCGACGATCAGCAAAGACAAGCCCATCGTATCCGTGAGCATCAAGTACCGCGACCGCCCGGTTCGGGCACAAGTCATCATGCCCCCGGCAGTCAGCGAGGGCATGTCGATCTCGCTGCGGTTTTTCACCTCCCTGCCCCTCCACGACGTGGAGCTGAAATTCCTTTTTGGCGCCGAGCGCAGCCTCGAGACAGACAGGTTGAACAGAAACCGGGAACTTCGAGATGTCGTCAAAGGCGGCGATATCTACGCCGCGATCCGCTTCTGCGTCGCGCACAAGCTGAACATGATCGTCTCGGGCGGCACCTCGACCGGCAAGACGGTAGCTGCGCGAAAGATCCTGTCGTTCGTCGCGCCAGAAGAACGCATCATCACAATCGAGGAAGCCGCTGAACTGATCCCCGCGCAACCAAATGTCGTGACCCTCCTGGCCAGCAGGGAGGGAAGAACGCGCAACGCTGACACGTTGCTGACATCGACTTTGCGCATGCGCCCGGATCGCATCGTCCTGGGCGAGGTCAGAGGCTCCGAAGCAATGACCTTCCTTGAAGCGATCAACACCGGCCACGGCGGATCCATGACCACGTTGCACGCCGAAACTCCCCAGTTGGCAATTCAACGCCTAGCGATCGCTGCTCTCAAGACTGAAGTGCCGATGACCCACACCGACATGGTACAATACATCGAAAGCTCAATTGACGTGATCATCCATGCCGCGCGCCATGCAGGCGACCGCGGGATCACGGAATTCTATTTGCCCGGACAGACGGGAGGAAACGCAACATGAAGACCTTTGAACACGAAGTCCTGACTTTTGATGCGAACGACAAGAAGAGCTTTGCTAGAATGCAAGAAACGCTGCGTGAATGGGGCGCCGCGGGCTACGAAGTCGTCTCCGTAGTTGGAACCTCAGTGAATAGTTCCAACTTCACAGTCTTCCTCAAACGTGGGCGGCCGTCGATTGAACTTGAGGCCGCCCAATGACGGCTCGTTTCGCAACCATTTGCGTCATCCCGTGCATTTTTGCCGGAACCGCCGTCGCTCAACTTGTTCCAGAAGCCGTCGAAACTAGCGAAGTTTGCCCAAACCGTCCAAGCGAGCCAGCGATCATCGCTGACATGGATGTTCGAGAGTCACATAAGAGGATTCTAGTGCAGCGAATGTACCGGGCTGCAGCTTACCAAGATATTGTCGACGCGGGTCTTTGCACCTGTGAAGCCCGCTTTCCGAGTTGGGACATCGCAGTCGACTATTATCTGGAAAACTACTCTCGCATCGACGACCAGTACGAAGTCCAACAGATCACCAAGACCTATCGCACGTCGATTGCTGCTAATCGCGCAAAGGTACGCGAACTCTGCGAAGCCCAAGGCAACTGGGATTGAACCATGAGCATCGTCACCTTCTTTGTTGAGACCGCAGATGGATATCTGGAAGACGCGGCAGAGACGCAGTTTGGCGCGGTTGCGTCGACGGTAGGCAGCATCCTTCTGGTCTCGATCACGCTCTTGGTAATCTTGGTAATCATCAACATGGCTTTTCAGGTACGTTCAATGGACGGTCGGACAGCCTTCTGGTTGGCTGTCAAACTCATACTTGTCGGTGTTTTCGCGACTAATTGGATTCAGTTCAACGCTTTCTCGACGGCAGTGCTTACTGGCATCGACAGCATCGCAGGAGCGCTGGTCGCATCCGTTGGCGGTGGCACGCCAGGGCCGTCAGGCACATTTGCTGAGGCGTTCGACGGCATAATTGCGGAATTCTCGGAGTACCTAAACACCATCGGTGACGGCATGCACTGGATGGCTGGGGCGGTTATGGGTGTCGTTGGGACCGTGCTCCTTTCGCTTCTTGGTGGGCTCGCCGCATTCTTTTTGATCGCAGCACGCCTAATGATTGCACTTCTGGTTGGGATCGCTCCAATCATGATCTTCCTGACACTGTTCGATGTGACCAAGGACTATTTTGCACGTTGGCTATCGGCTTTGATTTCGTTCGGAATCTACCCGGTCGTTATCGCGGGGGTGTTCGCCACAATCATAGGTGTCTCAAACGCTTTGATTGCCGAACTCGGCGACCCGGATAGCGCCTCAACGATAGGAGCGGTTGTCCCCTTCTTCATGATGATTTTCATGGCGAAGGGCTTCATAATCGCGACGCCATTTCTTGTTAGAGCAATCTCCGGAAACATCGTGATGCCTGCACTTTCCAGCGGATTGGCAGGTGCCTATGTCTTCGGCAGAGCGGCTTCAGGCAGTCAGCAAGCTTACAATCGCTACAACGTTGGCACGGCCTCCGCGATCGAGTACGCCGCTTTGCGCGGACGGCAAATTCTTGGACTTCAGAGCATGCCAAACCGAGGAGGGTCTTCGGTGCCGGCAAACAACTCTGCGCCAGCTAATCCTTCTCCGGCTTCAACTGGAACTGCGGCGCGTATGGAAGCTCAGAAAGCTCGGGCACAACGGCTGGCAGATGCAAAGAAGAGCTAGGCGGGACCCGTCTGATATTGGCACGCCTCCACCGAGTTGATCGCCGAAGCGGACCTTCAAGCAGCTCGCGGCGAATGACCGCGAAGAGCCCAAACCTACGTATTTCTGCGATGAGACGAACGTCAGCTAAACGCAGCAGGACTTGCCTTCCTGTATCGGTGGGCATGGTACGGTCGCATAGGAACAATAGACGCAACAGTCCCCTTCGAGCGGCTTCAAGACCGTGTGGCAGGACGTGCATTCATAGAACCACTGACACGCATCGGTTGGCATCGTTTCTTCCGCAACATGCCCGCACTCGGGACAGGTGAGGACAGATTGAAGAACTACTTCGTGCGTTTGCGTCGCCATAGAGCGTACCCCGTGAGAATTAGAAAACCTGCAAGGATCGGAAGCAACACGTCGTCGCGATAGACGTAACGAAGCGCCCCGCTGATGCCGAGAAGTGAAAACAACCATGGTAGAAAAGGCGTCAGGCAACAGACGGCGGCCAATCCTGCACCGCCCAGGCTCAAGGGAAGCAACCAGCCCTTCATCTGTACTGCCTGAACAAAGCAAACATCGTTCGCGCCGCGTCTTCCTCCCAAAGAGGCGAACTGGCTGCGAGGAAGAACGCGAGTGTCGTGAAGCCGAGTATGACCAAGGTTGAACGCCTTCGGCTCGCACACTGCCAACGTCGCCAGAGACGTATCCATCCCCACGCCAGTACCAATCCTACGAGGACGAGAATTTCGATGCGATACTCGACGAATGGGCCAAGCATCACGAGCCATGTTCCGCCCAGACCAATGATTGAAAGACCAATCGGCAGGACGCAGCATGACGCGCTGAGTAAGGCCAGCAAGCCAGCGCCACCGATCAGCAAACGGTTCGGCCCTTTGGTTTCGACTTGAAGCGTCTCGGTATTCGACATCATGGGCGAGAATATGCATCCTGTAGTAACTACAGAAGCAAGGGAGGTTCGATCACATGATTGCGATAGGTGAGGCGTCCCGGCTCAGTGGCGTTTCAATCGAGACCATCCGCTACTACGAGCGTGAGGGCATAATATCGAAAGCAGGGCGCACTGCATCCGGACGTCGAGCGTATTCGGACGCTGAGATTTCCGAACTCCGTTTCATCAAGCGCTGCCGTGATCTGGGTTTCTCAATCCCAGACGTAGTAGCGCTCCGCGATCTAGCCGATGCACCAAACAACTCGTGCGAGACGGTTGAGGGGCTTGGGCGAAAGCATCTTGCGGAGGTCCGAGAGAAGTTGAAGGAGCTAAGGCAGCTCGAAAAAGCATTGGCTGAGCTGGTCTCGAATTGCGCAAATGGCAAAAGCGATTGCCCGATGCTCGACGCCCTTCGGGCGAGTTAAAGGGAAAGCAGTCATTGGTTGAGTGGCAGCTTTACGTCCACACACGTGACCTTCAGGCAAAGAACTTTGTAGATCCGCAGTTCTTTCCAAGAGTGTCTAGACCTTGTGTGTGAGCGCCTGTTCTCTTAACTCGGTCTCGGTATCCTCACCATCCCGCACACGATGTCTAGCAATCTCGTCAATGCGGACGGCATCCTCGATGTCCTCGCTCAGGGGAGAGGAATCTTCATCACCGTCTGAATCGGTCTTTGCATAGGCCTCAGCCACAATTTCTTTGCCCGACGCTGCGCCCCCGCCCTGCCCTGCCGGGTCCTCCGCACCAATTTCCGCAAGCGCAGAAATCGTCGATTGGACGGCAGCTTTGGCGTCTGCTTCGTCACCGGCGATCATGTCTGTCAGCTTGAAACTCTGCTGTACGGATAGGTCCAGCTCTGCTTGATCTGTGGTCAAACCAACCTCTCGAAGCGCCTTCGCACTCCTCTTGCGCCGACTGGTGGCAAGCGTCGTGCCCGTGGACGCCCCGGTTTGTGCGGCCGCGATGGTTTTCTCGACTGGCTTTGACGGTGCTTTGCGTGAAGACCGAGTCTTTACGGCTTCCGGTATGGCCTCAACGTCTTCCGCGCGGGTCGCCGCCCGTTCCACCTGCTCCGCCTCAGTTGCCTGGACCCGCGGTTCTTCTGCAGGAACCACTTCCGGAAACGGCAGTTCGCCCGACTGCGCCTTGTGAATGCTCTTGAAAAATGGGTCGTCGAAATACCGAATGCGCTTTGCCCGCACCGGCATTTGGGCGTCCACAACCATCACGATGTCATCAAGCGACATGCGCCGCGCTTCATCCTTGGGCAAAAGCGATGTCTCTTCCGTGCGCTCGGACATGCTACGCCCCTCGAACGGATTGCGGCCGATGGAGCGTGAACGGGTGACCACACGTTTGGTGGTCATACCGACCGCGCCACTCAGCTCCTCGACGGTCTTTTCATCGGACGGTGTGAGATAGAGCTTGATCCCGGCATTCCCCTGCAACGCGCGGCGGGTGTTCTCGCCGTAGATTTCATCGAGCGCCGGAATGGTCTGGGTCACGATCGCCAGGTGACCGCGATAAGACCGCAACGTCTCGATGCTCTCGACAACAATCGGCATCTTTCCAAGCCGATTGAACTCGTCGAGCATGATCATGACCGGCCAGGGCTCGTCCAGACCCGGCTCCCGATCCTGCAAGGACGCAATGAGATCTGAGAAGAACAACCGGATCAGCGCTGCCATGGGGCGCACCATGTTCGGGGCCACAACCAGGTAGACCGAGAACGGCTTTTTGCGAATCGTCCGGAAGTCGAAATCCGACGTGGAGGTCGCGGCATCGATGGCCGGGTTGCTCCACTGATCGAGGCCGGAGGTCATCAGGAGCGAGATATAGGACGTCAGTGTGTCGTTGTTCGTTGAGGCCATCCGCTCGAAGATCAGCTTGGCCGCCGTGTTCTGCACCTCGTCACGCCGCTTCATGAACTCCTTGCGCTTGTCCCCACCGGACGCTGTGATGCGGTAGATTTCGCCGAGTGTCGGGCGCTTGCGCTCGAATGCGAGCAGACCCGCCGCGACAAAGAGATCGATCCCGCCTTTGAGCAGACCGGAAGTTCGGTCGTTCTCCGTCTGCAGAAATAGTGTTGCGAGGAGTTGCAGCTCCATCTGCTGCTGGTTGGGATCGTGGAGGCCGGCGATCCTGAAGAGCGGGTTGTAGCGATGCGACCGGCGGTCGTTCCAGTCCGTGGGGGCGAAACGATAGACATCATCCCCTTCTGCCGCCCGGTGTCGGGCCGTCGCCTCGAAATTCTCGCCCTTCACGTCGAGAACAACGGCGCTGCCGCGGAATGTCAGCAGGTTCGGGATCACGAAGCCGGTGGTCTTCCCGCGCCCGGTCGGGGCCACGCAAAGCACGTGAGGATAGACGCTCGAGGACAGATACCGGCCGCGACGTTTGGGCGAGGTCATCTTACCGAGAATGAACCCACTGCCCGGCGCCGTGAAAAAGCCGTTGCGCTTCAGCTCCCCGGCCCGTTGCCAATGGGTCTTGCCGAACTTCGTCAAGGCGGTTCCGGACAGGACCGCGCTTAGGAGCATGCCGGCAAAGGCTGTGCCACCAATGATGAGATTGGCCAGTTGAAAATCATCGGGGCGCACCTGACGGAGGCTCAGGTAGTTCCTGGCAAGCCAGAGAAAATCGATCTCCGCGCGCAAGCCAAGGTCACGAAACGTCAGGAACGCACTCGCAAAGACATATCCAAACCCCGCACTCAGAAGGCTCAGGAAGAGAATGCCGAGCGCGATCCGACCCCTATCCATGAGTCTGGCCTTTCTCGGTATGGCTTTGCAGACTCTTCAGACGCTGCGCGTCGTATTCCTCTTCGGCGATCTCCGAGACTACCTCGCGCACCGCATCGCTGTTTGCGGTCGCCTCATCCGACTGCAGATAGGCCTTCGCGGCGTAGAGCCGGTCCAGCCGGTTGTCGATCACCTCGTCGAGCGCACTGGCATCGCCCTCGCGCAATGCGGCGACCCTGTCATCGCCAAGAAGACGCTCCACTTCCGCGCGATAGGCCGCTCTGGCCTCATCATCGGCAAAGGGCGGATTGATCTTGTCTATGCGTTCATGGGCCACCACACCCGCAAGGACGGAATTGTCCGGCAGTCTGGCAGTGGTAATCGCGATCGCATCTCGATCGTCCGTTGCGACCTCGCCGCGCCTGACGGCAAATGTGGCCGCATAGGTTGCCCCGAGACCGCGTGCCAGATGCTCCGGCATATCGGGATAGCGTTCCCGCATCTCGGCCGCGACGGCCTCGTCGATTTGCAAGGACCCGTCGGACCGCGACAGGATGTGATCAATCTCGGCGTCGATGCGATCCGCTTGTGCCTCGTTAGTGATGCGGATGTAGAATGGATCCCGCGCATCGATCACATCGCTTGGCCGTGCCGGCAGGTCGGGATTTCGCCGCAGGTAGGCACGCTGCTCCATCTCAAGACGGGCCTCGGCCCGGATGGTGATTTCATCCGCGCGCTCGGCGATGTCTCTTTCGGAAAGCCCCTGCCCGCGCATGTCTTGCCGGATCGCGCGGGCAGCATCATCCACGCTTTCTGCATCGTAGTGCATGTCTGGAACGTGGGTACCTTCAATGACTCCATCACGGCGCAGCACTTCCGCTCTTTCCAGACCCGTCCCGAGGGCGACATGCACCTTGTCAAGCTTGTCGACCGCGACCTTCAGATCTTCGCGGCGCTCGAGATTGAGGTTCTGCGCATCGGCAATTTTCTGAAGATCGTCTGCATACCATTCTCGTTCCAGGGCCGCCGTATCGGCCCCCTGCTCGATGCGCGCCACGACCGTTTCCGAGGAAATTCCGGTCCCGCGCAAGGCATTGTCAATCTGCGCCCTGGTCCGGCCCTCCCGCAGCTTCTCCAACAGGCCTGCGTTGATGTTGGCCTCAGAATAGATGCCCGTCTCTGTCGGCCTCTCCGTCAGTGTGCCTGAGCGCAATCCGAGCGGCTGCATGTGCGCGACCGGCCTCAACGCGGCCACCATCTGTTTTTGCAGCGCCGGGCGGTCGGCCTCAGGCGCCTCCCGGATCAGAGCTGCAACACGGTTCATTTCATCGGCGAAGCGACTGTTCAGATCGTCGAAACTCTGGTCCTGGCTCATATAGATGTCTCCGGTTTGCGGGAGTTTGCCCTGCCGCGCGAGAAGCGTGCTGGCCTTCAGCAAGGCGTCCTCGATGTCTTCGCGATTTTCAGGCGACGCCTCGGCCGCGAGCGATCGATACACCTGGGCGTTTCCAGCGATCTCACCGAGGGCGCGGTCAAGATCCTCTCCGACCCGTTCCCGCTGGCGAACCGCCCGCCCCTCCTCTTTCGCGGCGTAGACCTCGCGAGTGCGGGGCGGATAATGGGTTTCACCGCGATCGACGCGCCGGGTCGCCTCGAGACGAACCCCGTACTTCTCCGCCTCCTCGACCATCGCAAGACGGAAGGCGTCGTAGTTGAAGTGATGATCGCGTCCGAGATAGAAGAATTCGCCTTCCTGCGACCGGCGATTGAGAACCACATGGGCATGTGGGTGGTCACGGTCCTTGTGGACAGCGATCAGGTAGTCGAAATTGCGGTCCGCGTTCTGGAAGAAGCGCTCACAGACATCACTGGCAATGTCGCGGACATGGGTGGCCTTGGTGCCGCGCGGAAACGACATCAGAAGATGGCTGGTATGTCCGAGCTTCGGATTGAACCCCTCATCCCACCGGGACGTGAACCGCTCGACCACCGAGGTGATCTCCTCACCCGAGAGCCGCGTTTTTCCATCATGGACGCCCCGGCTGTCGACAATGTGGGAAGACTTCGTGGTCAGATAGGCCAGTTGGTTCTGGAGCTGGGTCTTGGTATGTGTGCCGCCCGTGCGGATCGGTTTGAAAACGGCGGCCCGGTGTCCATACGCCGCACGCACCATCTGCGCCCGCCGTGTCCCGAGACCTTGCATCGATCCTCTGATGCGGCTCCAGCCCTCGCGAAAGATCTCGCCGGTGACGAGTGTGACGGCATCACTCCGGGACATCTGCGAAGTCCTTCAATGCGCTGTGGGCTTTAAGCGTGACATGGCTTACCCGCCGCCGCGCGAGGGCGTCGACCTGGTCCGCGAAATCCAGAACGAAGCCGGACAAGAGCCGCAGCTGCGTAAGGCTGCGGTCACCGAAGACCGGCGCGATCCCTTTGGCGCGCGCCTCGTTCAGGCGCTTGGCAATCTGGGTGACGTTGTTGCCCACGCGATTGAGCGCCGCGCGGAACAACTTGAGCTCCTCAGCGAGATGTTGATCCGGTTGAAAGACGCCGTTTGCTGACTGGATGAGAAGGCGAACACCCGCCGACCGACTGGACACCCCGTGCCGCGCGAGGACCTCGTCGAAGCCGTGCAACTCCTCTGGCGTGAGCGTGACACTGACCTGTTTTGTGCGAATACGCGTATCCCGGCGTCGGTCTTTTTCAGTCCGAAGTGTGTAGTAAATCGTGCGCTCGCTGACCCCGAACTGTGCGGCCAGGACCGCGTGCGTCACACCCTTCAGGCGTTCGCGAACGATCTCCTGGCGTTCTTCGGGGGTCAATCTGCGCCGTGACGCCATACTGCAAATACACTCCCTATTTCCTGCCAGTCTCATACAGGCCATCTGGAGTGTCTGATATTATAGTATTGCAGTCAATACGCCTTCTTTATGGAACGACGACAAGATGGCCTTTATTCCGTTTCAAGCCGTACGCGTCAGCGTGAGGGCTCCTTCCTTTCGTCGCAATGGTCTCACGTGGCCAGAACAAGAGCTTCATAGAATCGTCCGCTGAGCGCCCTTAATGCGATTTGGCACCCCTACCCTACCAGAGAGCCTTCATCGGCCTGTAGCCCCTCTCTGGCGCCCGCTACGCGCCGCGTGAACTGAACTGACAAGATGGACCGGGGCATTTGAGCCAAGATTCCGGCAGAAATGATGGCACATGTAACCTGCGTTATCGGATATGCATTATCATTCATGGCAAATCATATATCGCGAATGGCGGCGGCGATGTCTTGCCGAAAGTTGCGACATGGACCCGTAACAGTCTGCCAGGATATGTGCGATGCTCCGGACAGCACCAAAACCCGCACTTTTCCGTTTCATGGCAAATCACACATGCAATATCAGAGCTGCAACATCGGATATGCACACTCA
>CAYUSM010000107.1:0-10282 GCA_964447345.1 uncultured Sulfitobacter sp.
CCGTTCAGTACGAAGTCGGTCACGTCTTCGAAGGTCCGTTCCGCCAGTTCGCCTTCGCCTGTGCTGTTTCCGCCAAATGCGATGGTCGGTGACTTGATCCGCGCATCCTGAAACGCCGCTTCCTCGTCCCTTCGACGTTGCAGCTCGGCCAAGCGTCTTGCTTCTTCCTCTCGTTGTAACCGAAGGCGTTCGGCTTCCAAGAGGTCGGCTTCTGACGGTCCAGGGGCAGGGGCGGGGGTCTGCAGTTTTGCGAGATCGAGGTCCATCCGCAGTTGTTGAAGCTCCCGATCTCGCGCGGCTAGTTCCTCTGCAAATTGGTCCTGCGCTCGTTGTGAGGCTTCCTCCAGGGCGGCAATCTGTGCCGTCAGTGCGTTGATGGCGTCTGCGGCCGCGGTGTCTTCTTCAACAACTGGTTCCGGTGCGTTCTGCAGCGCTTCGATTTCGGCACGAAGGGCTGCAAGTTGGTCGAGAAACTCCGCATTCGGCTCCGGGTCCGACTCGACCACCACGACTTCGGGTTCCGGCGGGGCAGGGGGTACGAAGGGCTCGATTTCGCCAAACCCGTCCCCAGTCATCTGAAACTCTTCTGGTTGCGCGGTCGGGAGCGGGTTTTCTGGTGTTTCCTGCAGAGCTGAGTAAACGAGCATGCCCAGAACCGCGATCGCGCTCGTTCCAAGTAGTGCCACCAGAAGAGAGGGCCTCGACCGCGGTTTGGACGGTTGCGCGCCTTCGAGCGCAGCGAGGCGTTTGCTGAGATCATCGATATCACTCATGACGATGCCCCCGCACTGTTTGATTGAATGCAGACGATCTCGTCCCCCAGCCTCAGGACCCATTCGCGACCAACACCGGAAACCCGAAGCACGCCATCCTCGACTTGAGTGCTGTTGACCGTTCGCTCGCGGCCATTGTTGTGCTGGAAGATCGCGGGAACGGGTGCATTGCGGGGAAATCGGAAGAAGGTGAATGTGCCGTCATCCCACACCGAAGACGGTGTGAAATTCGTCCGATCGCTGGCGGCGTAGTTGTAGTTCGGGGCGCGCTGCGCAACTGCATTTGTGGGTCGCCGGTTTTCTTCGGGATACCGAAACTGGACCACGTAGAATGTGGGTGACGAGCTCTCGGTCACATTGAAGTAGTAGCTGCGTCGGTTGGTATAAACGGTGATGTTGGTGTGAACCCCTCGGGCATTGGGTTTCACTGCAAAAGCCCGTCCGCCGGGCACTCCGTCGAGTTGAAAACCTTCGGTGTCGCCAGCAATGATTGAGCGGATGGTTTCGCCTTGTCCGAACTCAACCGTCGTCACATGGGTCAGGCTGACTTTGAGCCGATAGACCTGCCCGTCTTGGTACGTTGCCACCCGGACGCGGCTGTCATTCGGCCCTGATCTTGGAATGGCCTCGGCAAAAGCGGTGTTTGCCGCAACTGATATCGAGACAGACAAAAGAGCTGGGAGGATCAAGCGCATGGTCAATTCTCCAACCTGTCGGAGCGAATGGCATACTCCGTGACGGTGAAGCCGAAGGGGTTGGTCCAGACATCGTCGATGGACCGGCGTTCCTCAGGACGGAACTCGAAGAGCAAGGTCGCCGTGAAAAGACCAGCCTGAATCCCCTGAGGTGAGGTCAGACGCTTCCGCAAGCGGACCGTCGCACGATTGCTCCCGATCCGGTTGATACTGAGAACCTCGACATCGAGGCGGGCATTGGCTCCATAGACCTTGGGCGGATAGGCGTCGGTGTTTGCACTGTTCCAGATGGTGCGCATTGTGGTCTCGGCGGCCCCGTCGGAGCGCTCGAGAATGCTGCGCACGCGGACATCGTTGTCGAGTTGATTGTAGGTTTCGCGGTCGGTCACGTAGCGAAACACGGCACTCTCGATGATGGCCTGGTTTTCTGTGACTGAGACTGCGCCCACTGAGGCATTGGGAAGCGCCAGACCGGTTTCGGGGTCATAGGGCACCACAACAGGAGCCGGATCGACGTCGAGGATTGAGACGGCTGCGGCCGACAGACAGCCCAAGACACCGAAGATCAGACCAGCGAAAGCAAGTCGCTGCCATAGCTGCTCCCGGCGGCGCGCCCCGTAGATCAGTTCTTCTTCGACAATTTCGGCTTCGCGCGTCACTGGCCAGCGTCTCCTATCTGGCTTCAAGCTCGGGCAGGGTGAAATCCATGTACCGCTGTTCTTCGGCGATGGTGGCTGCGTCGATGACGCCGGTTTGTCCGGTCCCGACCGTTTGCACGGCTTCGAGTTGCCACATCGCGACCAGCGCGATCGCCAGTTCCGCCGTGACGCGCGTGTTGAGATCAACACTGTCTTTCAGCTCTTCCATGTCGCCGATCATGCCAACGAGGCGGTCCACCCGTTGCAGAGACTGGCCCGCCTCCTCGTAGGAGGTCTGGGCCGCAGCGGACATGACAGCACCCGTTGTGGCGCGCGTCGCGGTGCGACTTGCCCCGTCATTGCCGCCCGTCGCCATCTCGCGCAGCGTGTCTTCGTCGAACCCGGCCTCGGCCAGGACACGGGTCATTTGCGTTTCGATCCGTCCGGCACTGTTGCCCGCGAGCCGGGAAAAGTCGCCTTCGCGAATAGCATCAATGGTTGCCAGGATGTCGCCGAACTCCTGATCAAGAAGCCCGTTCAGCTCGTCCTCCATTTCGGTGCGGATGACAGTGGGAAGCTCCATCAGCCCAGTGAGCGCAGCATAGGTGTCTTGAAGCTGGGCGAGTTGCTCTTGAAGCGTGGCGAATTGCTCGCGCAGCTGGACGAGTTGTTCGTTCTGCAGGACCTCGTCTTCGATCATCTGCCGGAGTTGCTGGATCTCTTGCGCGATGTTTTGAGTATCGACCGTCGGCACGCCTTGGGCGATCGCCGGAACGGCGAGGAATGGGGCAGGGGCCGTTGCCATCACCAGACCCAAGGCGGTCAGGCAAAGACTGCGTCGCGCCCAATTGAAAGTGCGATGTGTCATTCCAAGTCCTCCAGTGTGAAATCCATGAACTGCTGTTCCTCAAGCTGCGCTGAGGCCATGGCGATCTCGGCCGCGCTCAAGGGTCGTGTTCGGGTCGCTTGCAGGCGTGTGCGTGCGGCGATGAGCCGAACAAGTTCAGCACGCGCGTAGGCGTTCAACGCCATCGACTCCTGCAGGTCCGACGTTTCACCGATCCGCTCGACGATGCTGGCAATCCGCATGGCGGCGGCTTGAATAGAGGCCATCGAATGATTGCCATAGGTCGCAGCACCCGCGCTTGTCAGGGACAGGTTCGAGTTGGCGAGCATGGCCGGATCGATGGTGCCTAGCGCTTCAGCGCCGCCCATGCGGGCAAGATAGGCGTTATATTTTTGCGGGATGACGGTGACGTAGTGCCGGGTTTCCGTGAACGGCGGCACGCCGCTGTATTCGATGACGCGCCCCGGACCCGCATTGTAGGCGGCCAGCGCATAGATGATGTTGCCGTCGAAGCTCGCTAGTTGTGCCGCAAGATACCGCGCGCCGCCATGCACTTGCAGGTAGGGGTCGTCATAATATTCCGGATAGATGCCGAGATCGCCGGCGGTACCGGGCATGATTTGTGTCAGACCGAACGCACCGACCGGTGAACGTGCGCCGATCGTGAACCGGCTTTCTTGCCAGATCAGAGCCTGCAGCAGGGCACGCCATTGGCGGACGCTCAGTCCCGCGCGGCCGACGCCCCCAAGACCGTGGGTCTCCTGAGCGACGCGAATGATGAGCTGCTCAATATTGAGTGCGGCATCGCCAAACATCTGATCGGCGCCTGGATTAGGATCATCCGCGCCGTATAGAAAATCTGCAGATTGCTCTGGCGCTCCGCCGACTTCGAGCGCTTCGATGGTGTCGGGAATACCCTGGCCGCCGAGGCTCGTTTGAGCGTCTAGGATCTGCTGGAGCACCCTCAATTGCTCGCGTTCGATCTCGGCTATCTGCTCCTTGACGGTGAGCTTTTCGCGTTGAACGGCGAGATCACGTTCGCGATGTGTATTTGCTGCCTGGTTGCGCACCGCCAAGCCCGCATCCACGGTTGGCACACCTTGAGCATGTGCCGTTCCCAAGCCGATGCAGACAAAGCAGAGATATGCCGCGTATCTGGAGATCACTCTAGCCATCCCGTGCTGAGATCGGCATTGCCCAAGGGCTCAAAGTTGCAATTCTTCTCGGCAGGCCCGCGCGCCACGAAGCTGAAGCAGTTTGCCTCGGACGGTCTGTACTGCTCGCATCCCGCGAGGGCTGAGATAAGGATCAGGAAGGGAACGAGAAATCTCATGGCAGCCTCCAGAAGTCGGGACGTGTTCGATAATCTGTGCCGACCAGCTGCTCTCCCTTTTCCATCCCACCGAGGATTGTAAGCAGGGGACCCAGAGCGCTGAGATCTGTGTCGACAACCACGGAACCCTGATCATCCCGCACCAACCCAAGACGTGAGTTGCTCCCGGTGTTCAGCAGAACATCGAGCTCCTTGTCATTGAGATTGAGCATGGCGTAGTCGGACGCATTGGCCCGAATATTGGGCAGCAGGATTTGTGTTGGAACGGCTTCGATGATGGTTTTGCCGGTCCGCGTCTGTTCCAGCTGGCTGGCATATTGGGTCATCATCACGACCACCGCGTTTTGCTTTCGAGCGGTGACCAGCCAGTTCGACAACCGCTCGGCAAAATAGGGATTGTCCAGCGCCTTCCAGGCTTCGTCGATGACGATGATTGTGGGTTTGCGATCCTCGATTTTCCGTTCGATCCGCCGAAAAAGATAGGACAGAACGGCCATGCGTTCTTTCTCGCTTTCGCTGTCGAGGATGCCGGTGAGATCGAAGCCGACGATCTCGCCCTCGAGCGAAAACGTATCCTTCTGGGTCTGTCCGAAGATCCAGCCGTATCGCCCGGTTTGCGCCCATTCCAGGAACCGCTCGTGCAGGTCGCCATTGTCATCCGTCGATCCAAAGAGTGACGCGAGATCAGACCAGTTTCGAAGGTCATCATGGGCCGCGGTAGCATTTTGGCGGACCACTTCCTGAATGCGGTTGGTTTGGGCAGGCGAGAGCGGTTTGTCTGGACGCTGGATCAAGGCCGCCAGCCAATCGGACAACCAGGCCTGACCGCGCTCATCGATCTCGGTACGAAGGGGGTTGAGCCCGGTCGGCTCGCCTGCCTTCACAGCTGAGAAGCGGCCACCGTTTGCCCGGACAGCCATCTCCATGCCCTGGCGATAATCGAAAACAAAGACACGCGCCCCGATGCGGCGCGCCTGCGTGAGCAGGAAGGCAGACAGAACGGATTTGCCTGATCCGGGGCGACCGAGGATGAGAGTGTGCCCGCCGGTTGGCTCTGCGGTCGGTGCGCCCTGTTCATGATAGCTGAAGCGATAGGCGGATTGCTCCGGTGTCGGGAACATCGTGATTGTCTGGCCCCAGGGGACCTGATCATTGGTCTTGCCGAGTTGGGTGCGATGAAAGGCAGCGAGGTCGGCAAAGTTCCGGTTGGTGATCGCCGCCTTGCGGCTCCGGGCAGCGGTGTTCCCGGGGTGTTGTGCGAAGAAATGGGTCTTTGCCGCGAAGGCTTCGGTGATCAGATTGACACCTTCGGACGCCCCGATGTTGCGCACCTCGCCAGCAATGGCGCTGAGCTCTTCCGGTGAGTCACCGAAGATAGTCACGGTCATGTGGTGATCGCCAAAGCTGAGGCGTTTCGATTCCAGATCGTCGAGCGCGTCGGCGAGTTGGGCTTCCAACGAGAGTGCGCCGTCATCGGCGGCGCGCATCAGCCGCCGCTGGCGCTTGATCCGGGAGGCCATGATGTTCGAGTTGATGGGCGTGAACGAATGGGTGACGACCATATCCACCGGCAGGTTCAGGTCATCGAACATCGTGCAGGCGGTCTTCGGAGGATAGGTCTTGATGGCAAATGTTGTCCCGTAGCGGGTTCCCACTACGCCATCGGATACGACAAAGGTTGTTCCCTTGAAGGTCACCCGGCAGTTGGCAACATCATGTGCCACAAGGCCATACTTGGAGGACAGGAAGAGCGGCAATTCCTGACCCGTGTTCAGGCCTCCAAGAAAACCCAGAAGTTCACCCGTGCTTGCCTCGAGGAGACGTGGGGACATGTCCGCGAAGGTCGATTTCAGGAAGCCAACAACCTCGGTCAGGCGACGCAAGCGTTTCTCCGTCTGGGCCGCCAGGAGCGAGACGGATTTGCGCGTCGAAAAGGGCAGACGTGAAACGAGGGGAGGGCGATGCACCACAGTCAATGTCAGCGTTTTGTCCCGGAGGCCCCGCTGATCAAGAAATCTGCGCCACTCGGTATCGATGGCCGCAGCGAAATCATCGCCTTCCATTGGCCGCAGGTGGTGCTCAATTCCCTTCGAGACCTTGTGCACATAGAACCCGAAATCCGGACCGATCTGGGCGATGATCTGCGCAAAGAGCGCCCGTGTTTTGTCGAGGTAGGCATCATCGGTCGTGTTGCTGTTGACGCCTTTCAGTCGGAGGCACTGAAAGAGTTCATTGCCGCGCGTGCGAACGGTCTGGCCATCGACCAGGCTCACATAGGGCAGCATATGGGCCAGTTGCCTTTCCCTGCTGGTCCATGTGGGAAGCAGCGTGTCCTGCACTTGGGCGTCGTCACGGGGCATAGCTGTCGCCCCCGTGTATTCGGCGGTTTGCGGTCGGTGGGGTTTCCTGCAGAGTGGTGGCCACCACGTCGAGGAAATTGGGGTCCCAATCCGCCGCTTTCCAAAGGGCCGGATAGGCCGCCGCTGCCGCAATGGCGACGGCCCAATGCTGGATCCACAAGAACAGCAAAACGGACCCAAACAGCCAGACCATGGCGTACATGATCGGCAATCCGATCAATTTGGGAGGACGCACGAGCCCGGTGAAGAGGGGGGACTGTTCCGCTGCCATCTTGGTGATCCTCAGGTTGTCCAGATTGCAGCGACGATGGTCGGCGCAGCGGCGATGCCTGCGATGGCAACAAGGACCCACAGTGCCTGGCGGAAATCGAGGATGCCGAAGAGCCAGGAGAGGAAGACACCGATCAGGGCAAGGGTGCCAATCACGATGCCAAGTGGACCGGTGATGGCGTCTACAATCCCTTGTAGAAGGGTCTGGATGGGCGACAGATCGATGCTCTGCGCTAAAGCTGGGGAGGCCATGGCCAATAGCAGCATGGCCAGAGCCAGGGTGGCGTTCAGGTTTGGTTTCACGAGGTCTCTCCTTCAAGCCGGTTGAACACGGCCAGCACGCGGCTGACGTGGTTTTGCGTTTCTCGGTAGGGTGGGATGCCCTCGTGGCGGGCCACGGCTTCGGGCCCGGCGTTGTAGGCGGCGAGGGCGAGGCGAACATCGCCGAACTCGGCCATCATCTGCGCCAGATACCGGGCGGAGCCGTCGAGGTTCTCGCGCCAGTCATGGGGATCGACGCCAAGCGCGCGCGCCGTGTCCGGCATCAGTTGACCGAGACCAATGGCTCCGACCCGGCTGCGGGCGGCCGGGTTGTAGGCGCTTTCGATCTCGATATTGGAACGGAAGACCAGCCGCCACTCAGTGACGGTGATGCCTGCGCGCCTCAGGCCGGGGTGGGCGGCATAGCGGAGCGCGGTGTCGTCGATCGCTGAGAGGATTTCCGGGGTTGGGGCAAGAGCCCTCAGGCTGACACCGCCGGTTCTGAATCCATCGGCGGATGCCTCCTCTTCGTCCCCAAGGATCGCCAGCTCCTGGCTTGCCGATCCTTGGCCGATCCCGTCGTTGTAGTTTCGCGCGAAGCTGCTTTGCGACGTGGAGGCCCGAAGCGAGCCGTCGCCCTGCATGACGAGAACCATCCCTTCGCTATGCACAGCTGCGGGTGTCAGGCAGATAGCGAAGACACTAACGACGCGACGGGTCTGACGCGGTATCAGATTGTAGCGTGTGCGATGCGCGCCCGCCTTCGTAAAGCGGGATCGTAATATGCGTGAAGCCAAGACTTCCAAGAAAGGAGATGAGGCCGTTGGCGGTCTTGAAGGTTCTTGGAACGATCTCAGGACCGTGGGCTGTGTGGTGCCTCGCAGGGACAAGGAGTTTCTCGAATTTTCGCGCCGGATCAACGACACGAATGATCCAGGCGCCATACCAGACAGACGACTTTTTCTCGGCTGTTTGGACGCAGACGACCTCTGCGCTGCACGCACTCTCAATGAGGGTCTTGAACAGAGTCTCTGTAACCACATTCGGAGCACCTTCGCTTGACTGAGACCCCATGTCTGCGGACGTACCTCTTGGTTTGCAGGCCGGGCCCTGGTGACGGATATGCTTACGATATGAGATTATAATATTGACAGCAATATAATATTGAATTTAGGCTGGTCGAACACCAGGCGAGAACCTACCGCATTGATTTTAAGCGTGAAAGTGAGGTCAGTGGCTGTGATCAACCCACTAGCGTTTCTATTCATCTTTATAGTATCAGCGGTTTTCTGCGGATCTCAGGCGCATGCGATGACCTGCCTTGCGCCGCCACGACCGTTCGTTCCGAGCGATCCAGCACAAGCCCGCGAATTCGCAGATATCATCCTGAAGGATTTCGAAAACTACATCGCTGAAATCCAGCGATACTTCCTGTGCCTCGATGAAGAACGCGCTCGCGCCCTTACCGAAGCCCAAGAGGTCAGCCAGGAATACGGCCGCTTTCTCGAGAGCGTATCCAAGGACCGTTGAGCGGCGTCAATCTGCGTCGCCAGGCTGCAGGGTATGCGTTGACCGTCCGCCTTCTTTGAGTGGGATGTTGGCGTGACTGCATCCAAGATCGGAGAGGAATGAGATCAAACCGTTGGCGGTTTTGAATTCGCGGATCTGGACTTCGTCTTTGTCGGCTGAGGCTCTTGAGAGAACGAGCAAGCGTTCCGATGAGCCGTCCTGGCTCACACCGCGAATGACCCACTTCCCATACCAGACTGCGGCTTTTCGGGTGGCGGACGATGTGCAGATGACTTCTGCATTGAACCCCTCTGCCATCAGGCTTCGCAAACGACCTTCGGTGACCACATTTGGTGCGGTCTTCCCCAGATCAAACGTCATTCCTTCCCCCTTGCCAGCCTCTACCCCTTCGTCTTGAAAAGGTCAGCCGCCCCAAGTCACGTCTCAGCCGAGCAGCGACGATGTTATGATATCGGCGCGATTCCGCTGATAGCATTAAGCATCATGTTGTAGGGAATCCAATACATATGGGCATTCGGGACGTGTTGATGCACGTCAATCGAGCCGTCGATCTTGTAGTCTTGCACTGAGTTGATGACGGTGATCGTCAGCCTAGGAGTGCAGCGAAAGGGCGCTTTCCTCCGTTCGGTGCTGGCGCTTCTTGTTGTCTGATATCTCTAGTCGGAGTTTGAAACGCTAACGAACTCAGCACCAACAATTTCTTGACTAGTTTAACTCATATGACTAATTTGAACGCATCATATGGAGAAGCCCCATGTTGGAACCCGTTCAGTTCGCTCCCGAAGATGGCACCGTGCAACCTGTTGCCGAGGCAGACAAGATTGCGGCCATCGTCAAGGCTGTCGTCCGCGCAGCCGATGCATGGGGTTTGTCGAACACCGAGGCTGCGGCGCTTTTTGATGTACCGAGTGCGACGTGGAGCAGAATGAAGGCCGGCACTTACAAAGGCACGCTCGGTCAGGACAAGGTCACACGCGCGAGCCTTCTGATCGGTCTCTTCAAAGGGCTCCGGCTCTTGTTCAACGGTCCGCTGACCTATGGCTGGCCGAAAACCGCGAACGCCGGTTCGGGTTTCAATGGAAGGAGCCCGGTTCAGGTCATGTGCGATGGCGGCATTCCGGCGATGATGAAGGTCAGGCAGCATATCGATGCGCTCCGGGGTGGTGTGTGATCCGAGCCAAAGACCTTGATCAAGTCGAATTCACCGATCCGACAACAATCCGCCTGATCTCCACAGCCTATATCGACCAGCCAGCAATGGCGCCGCTGGCCGACGATGACGACGACCTGGCGATCCTTGAGGAGATTGAAGGGCTGACGTCAGCGCGTCGGACGGTCACGCTTCCAGTTCCGGGCGGGCTTGACCCTGCCGAGCTGTTGACCGCGGCGGCCGGGTATGGATGGACCTACATCAATGCCGCGTTCTGCTACACGCGGGCGACAGGCAACCGGTTCAACGGTCCGGAACGCGGTGCCTGGTACGCAAGCTATGGAGAGGACGCGGCCCTCACAGCGCAAGCCGAAGTGTCCTGGCATCTGACGCGCGAGTTGGAAGCAACGGGTGTCTTCGAAAAC
>CAYUSM010000108.1:0-8592 GCA_964447345.1 uncultured Sulfitobacter sp.
CTGAGCTCAAGTATCTCCGCAGGTGGTTCGGGCTGCGGGTTGAAGCCGAGTGCCTCAAAGTCACCGGTTGGGTTGTAGAACAACTCCCCGTCCTCGTTCACCTGAAGCAAACCGCCCTCAAGCAGAATGTTCTCGATACCCAAGGTCAATTCCGTTCCGGCGCTGTCGAAGATGCGGGTGACGGTTGCGTCACCTTCCGCGTCGATATCGTTCGACAGGAGATTTCCAAGCGCGACAAGCCCGTCGTCTTCAGAGACTTCAAAGTCGTCTTGCACAGCTTCGGGCGACGTATTGACCGCGTCGCTGCCCTCTACCGAGACGGTCGCGGTACCGATGTCGCTGCCGCCGTTTCCATCGCTGACCTCATAATCGAACACGAAACGACCGACTTCGCTGGAGCTTAGCCCGGCAAAGTCGCCACCAGGCGTAAACAAGAAGCTGCCTGTCTCGTCAAACTCCAAGAGGCTGCCGTCGGAAAGTTCAATGGGTGAATCGGCCAGCCCAAATACATCGTCTCCGATGATGACACTAACCAACGTGAGGGTGTCGCCGTCGGGATCGGTGTCCTCACCCTGGCCGTTGTCCGCAAAGAGGTTTCCGGCGATGGGGGCGGTGTTGTCGCCGACCACCAGATCGTCTTCTGCATCGGGCGCAAAATCGTCCGTCACAATCTGGGTTGTGCCTTGTGATCCGCTCACCAGGATTGCGGGGTTGTCTGTGCCGGTGATCTGCACGCTCAAGTCTTCGGTACGTTCGGTCGTAAGGTCGCCTTTCACGATGACAACAAGTTCGCGCTCCGCCTCGCCATCGGCAAAGGAAACGGTGCCGCTGAGCGGTGTGCCCTCGGCCAAGTCAGCGGCATCCACGTCACCCGCGATGGCGTAGTTGACCGTGAGCGGGCCAGTGGTGTCACCCGTTCTGTAGAAGGTGAACGTCACCTCCTGCGTACCAGTATCCCCTTCCGGCGTGCGGACCGCGTTTGCGGCGACACCCACGGCGGGGGCGGCGTCCGGATTCTCGGTGGTGTCGGTGGATGTTTCGGGATCCGCGGCCACGTTGGCCGTTCCTTCGACAAACTGCTCGTCGCCGGTTAGCACAAAGTCGAGGATGGCCGCCTGACGCAGTGTCGGATCAGTGATCCCCGCCGCATCGGCGGCAGCTTCTGCGGCATCCAGCAGACTTTGCGGGACACCGGAAAGGTCGACAGGTCCGGCCGGGAAGTTGTCCGGGAAATTCGGCACCGCATCGCTAAAGAGGCGTTCGCCGCCATCCACGGACCAGCTTCCGCGATATCCGCCACCTTCGAAGTCGCCAAAGCCGTAGACGAAGTCGAAATCAAGTGCCGGAACACCCGCGTCGTCGAACGAAATGACGTCTGCCGGAATGTCCGACCCGTCGCGCAGACCAAAGTCATCGCTCAGGTCCTGGTTGGCATTGCCAAGAAGGCCTCGGACCTGACCCGCGTTGCCGCCGTTGAGTGGATCACCCAGGAAAACGCAGACATTCAGTGAGCCGTCGAGGACACCGATCATCAACACCTCGCCCGCTGGGTTAAGCGTCAGGAAGATCTTGCCATCCTCGTCGATGAAGATGTCTTGGCTATTGGTCGTGTCATCGTCCAGATCGACGCCGGTAATCGCCGCCTGTGCCAGATCGACGGGGATACCGTCGATGCTCAGGGGATTGTCGGCAAAGGCGTCGACTTCGACCGTCTTGCCTTTGACCTCGACCGCCATCCTTGTGGTAACCGACACCAGATCGGAACCGGGGAAGGGCTCAAACCGGACCTGAACGGAGAAGGGGTTTGTCACGCCCTCGATCGTTTCGACCAGAATATACTCGCCAACGGCCTGGAAGTCGTAGCCGAGACCGTCAAGTGTCACGATGTGTGGATCACCAAAGACATCCGCCTCGACCCGGATGACCTCACCGGGTTCAATGATCCCGTCGCCATCGACATCAAATGGCAGTTCGGGGATTGGCGGACGGCCATCATCGTTGCGGATCGTCACGCTGGTGATCGGGTTCAGCACTGTGTAGTCAATGTCGGCCGAAGACTCATAGCGGTCCACGCTGAAGCCGAATTGCTCATTCGCTTCGATGATGAGGTCTCCCTGAACCAGCACCGTCACGGATTGGACCGCTTGCCCGCTGCCAAATGTCACGAAATTCGTGGCACCGATCGGATCACCCTGGAAGTCGACGTTGCTTGCCCCCCTGAACGAGGTCCCGTCAGAGAAGATCGTATACTGGACTTCCAGCGAGCCGGTGGTATCGCCGTCGCGGATAATGTCAAACGTAACCGGTTGTACGCCGCCATCTCCTTCGGTGATGGACGTCCCCCAGGTGTTGTTGTTCACTTCGACCCGGATGCTGGGCGGTTGGTCATCGTTGCTGATTATCCCGGTCGAGGTGCTGCGGGTAATTTGAACCGTTGCGTCCGGGTCACCGCTAACCACTTGCGCATTGCTCAGCGTCAAGCGGCCCTGCTCATTCCCTTCGACATCCTGATCTTCAAGGATCGCGAAGGAAACAGTCGCTGTTCGTTGATTTTCGGCGAATCGAACCGTACCGTTTTGCGGGATGCCGCCTTGAAGATCGTCGATATCAATCGGATCGAAGCCCGTGCCGGCAAAGCTGTAATCGACATCGACCACTGAGGACACATCGCCCGACCGGCTGATGGTGAACGTCAGGAACGTATTGTCGGCGGCTGTGTCACCTTCGGTAGCGCTTGTAGAACTCTGAACAGAGATCAGCGCAGGTAGATCGTCGTTGCGGATCGTGGCGCCCGCTGTCGCCCCTGCAATCACCGCGTCGGCACCCGAGGTGAGGGATTGAGCATTCGACAGGGTCATATAGGTGAATTCATCGCTTTCAATGTCCGTGTCACCTTGCACATTGAGCACGATCTGTTTGACCAGTTCATTGGCTTCGAAGATCACCGAACCAGAAGTTGGCCAGGTACTGGCAAAATCGGCCGCGTCGGTGGTGCCACCGCCGATGTTATAGTCCACTTCGACCCGGCTGGTGCTGTCACCGTAGCGCTGGATGGTAAAGATGAGCTGGCCGGAAGATCCGCTGTCCCCTTCGGTTATCGAAGAGCCAGACACGCGCAGATACGCTGGCTGGTCATCATCATAGATGTAGCCGAAAGACCGCGTATTCCCGAGCAGCGGATCAATGCCCGTATCGTTGGCTTGTGGGTTCGAGAGGTTGAATTCGAGGTATTCGGTACCTTCAAAGACATTATCCCCCGCCACGTTGACCGATACCAAGGCAGACGTCTGGCCCGCAACAAAGTTGACAGTGCCGATGATCGGCAGTGGCACGGTCAGATCCGAGCTGTCTGCGCCCGAGAAGGCATAGGTTTTGATCTCGTAATCGACACTCCCCGAAACCGAGGTGTCGCCGGTGCGCGACACCGTGAAGTCGAGCGTGCTGATCTCGCCAGGATCACGCTCCGTCGTCGATGCGCTGAAGACCGAGTAGATCACGGGCCGTTCGTCATCGAAAATTGAACCTGTTGCCGATGCGTTTGAGATGGTCGCGCCAGCGCCGTTGCCCGGAGCCAAGGCGTTGGAGAGCTGCAAAACGACACTCTCGGTATTCTCAAGAACCTCATCGTCGACGACCTGGAAGGTCAGTTGCTTGTTTATTTCTCCGGCGTCGAAGTTAACCGTCCCGCTTTGCGGCAGACCATTCAAGAAGTCGAAGCTCTCTGCCGAGAATGTCGGGTTTGAGGCGTTCGGCAGCAGATTGTAGTCGACCGAGCTTGCAACGTCGGTGTCGCCACTACGTGAGATGATAAAGGTCAGTGGCGTAAGCGCCCCGCCTGCCCCTTCCGTCACGCTGGTGCTGAAGACCGAGTGATTGGTTGGCAGGTCATCATTTTCAATGGTGCCGAAGATCACAGGGTTCAAGATCTCGGTCTGCGCACCACCAGCATCTGCGTTGCTCAGCGCGATCTCGAAGAATTCGTTCTGTTCAACTGTTCCGTCACCTTCGATGTCCACCGTGATGGTCTGGGATGTAACACCCGAGGCAAACGACAGCGTCCCTGTCATGGGGAATGTCCCGACGATATCGGCGTCGTCTGCGGCCTGGCTGCCAACAAAAACCTGCACGCTGTAGTCTAGCGTGGCGGCAGGTGCGGTATCGCCGGTCCGGTTGACGGTAAAGGTCATTGTTGTGGTGGTGCCAGTATCACCTTCGATGACGGTTTGGCTCGACGCAGAGAAGCGGACCGGAT
Organism: uncultured Sulfitobacter sp.; assembly: GCA_964447345.1. Classification (GTDB taxonomy): domain Bacteria; phylum Pseudomonadota; class Alphaproteobacteria; order Rhodobacterales; family Rhodobacteraceae; genus Sulfitobacter. The sequence goes on from CAYUSM010000108.1 coordinate 4,253, forward strand.
CGTCATCGTTGCTGATGATGCCGACGGCACTGCCGTTGGCGATGCGTGCGGCTTCGCCTGGAGGCGGCACTGCGTTGCTCAAATTCACAGCGAAAGTTTCAGTGGGTTCAACTTCGAGATCACCCTGCACCACGACGGAGAATGTCTGCTGAGACACGCCGTCAGCGAAAGTAAGTGTGCCGGTCTGCGGGAATGCGGATACGAAGTCATCCGCGTCAGCTGCCGTAACACCCGGCAATTCGGTCACTTCAAAATCGACCGTTGCTTCACCGTCAAGCAGCCCCGACCGCGTCACGGTGAAGACCATCTCGCGATCATCACCGATGTCGCCCTCGGTGACAAAAGCGTTTCCGATATTGAACACGACTTCAAAGTCATCGTTCAGAATGACGCCGGTTCCGACGCTGTCGAAGGTTGGTGTTCCTGAGCCACTATCGTTCGTTGGATTTGAAAGGCGGATAAAGACCTGTTCATCGCTCTCGACCTCGTCGTCTGGTGCGACCTGAAGCGTGACCGTCTGGGTGGTGATCCCCGGTGCGAACGTCAGGGTACCGGACCGGGGCTGTCCGGTTAACGGGTCAAGGAACCCGCTGCTGAAGTCGTCCGACGAGGTCGTGTTGTTTTGCAGCACGAAATCAATTGTCGCCGTACCTGTGGTGTCGTTGCTGCGCACGATGGTGAATGTCAGTTCGACATCTGTATCATCGGTCTCAGTCACAAAGACGTTTTGCACGTCGAAGCGCGGCGCAAAGTCGTCCTCAAAGATGGTGCCGGTCTGGTTGTTATTGCTGATCTCGACGCCTTTGATGCCATCGGTCGTGGCGTTCGACAGCGTCAGCGTCACCCGTTCGTTTCCTTCGCCCGAGACGTCATCTTCGAGGATCGGCAGTTCGATGGTCTTCGAGGTCTCACCCGGTGCGAAGGTCAGCACGCCGGATTGGTTCAGGCCGCCTTCGAAGTCATCCGACTCGGCGGCAGAAAACGTTGAGAAAATGTAGGGTTGCACCAACCAATCGACAGAGACTGTGCTTTCGGCATCGCCGGTGCGCTGGACGTTGAAGATCATCACCTGATCATCGCCGGGATCGCCTTCTGTCACGCTGGTAGCCGATACGGAGATAATCGCGGGATCGTCATCGTTCTGGATATAGGCGCGACCCGTATCGTCCCCGATAAGGACCAAGGCGCCATTGTCAGTCGTCCCGTTTGAAATCTCCACTGTGAAGTCTTCGAAATCCTGTTCGTCGTCGGTATCTCCGGCAATCGGGATCGTCACCTGCGCGACGCTGGAGCCGACGTCGAATGTTACAGTGCCAGTCGGCAGGACACCGCCCTCAAAGTCCTCAGCATCCGCATCGTCAAAGAATGACGCGACGCCACCAGGCACTACTGTGAAGTCAAAGGAAACCGTCGCCGTCAGATCTCCGGTGCGGGTGACCTCCATCACAAGGTCGGTAACGCCGGTGTCGCCTTCTTCTTGTATAATCAATTCGCTGGTGATGTTCAGTTCAATTGGCAGCAGGCCGGTGTCCACATCGACCAGAAGGCTGGAGGACTGAATCTGCCCGTCGATGGTGCCGTCCGCCGCATCGGCAGCCGCGAGAGCCGCACCACCGTGAATGACAGTTGCGGTGTGTTCGTTTTGCTCTCCAACAATAATATCGGCGGCGCCGTCACCGTTGACGTCTCCTGCTTTGGCCACGGTGAATTCGCCAAAGGCTTCCAGTTCGTCTTCATCGAAAGTGATCCGATAGCCGCCGCCGTTAGCCACAAGCTGCTCGAGCTCAATGGGGCCAGTGCGCTCCGCCTCTGTGCCAAAGACGAAATAGGCAGAGACCCCAGAAGCGAAGTTATCGTCGAAAGTACGTGCGACGATTAACAGGTCATCAAAGCCGGTCTCGCCTGTGCCCTCCGGCGGGTTGACGTCACAAACTCCGAGAACGCCGAGGATTTCACTGATCTCTCCACCGGGATCGTCCCGATCGTTGCCCGAAAAGAAGAAACTGCCATCGCCCGCCAAAACTTGCGCTGGTCCGAACTGGAAAGTCCCGCTGCTGAAGAAATCCGATGTGCCGTTGATGACATAGACACCGGGCGTAAACGGATCGACGGTAGGGCCAAGGTCGCCGTTGGTGCCGAACGATCCGATGGCCAATTCCTGTGCGGCGTCATTTCCGGCAAAGTTGCCAAGTGTCGCGACGTTGTTGTTGTCTTTGGGAAAGACGCCTGTAATTTCGGTTTGGCCGCCGGTTCCTGTTGTGGTGCCCTCGGTGATCGACACATTGTTGCCAAAGCTGAAGATACCGCCGGAGTAGCTGTCGTTACCGCCGCCTGTCTGGTCGTAGACGGCGTAGATGTCCTCGGCGTAGACGTAGCCGGACTGTGTGACAATGTCGTTGATGCCGTCGCCATCGATATCGATTGCGGTCAGGCCCGCGTAGGACTCATAGTAGGATTCGTCGATGTCAATCGACCCGCCGTCGAGCGCAAAAAACTCGCCGTAGAATCCACCACCGCCCGATTGTTCCTGACCGAGGCCGAACTCCATACCTTCGGTCGCAGAAAGATTTGTCAGATCAAGGATGATGCTGCTGCCGCCGGAATCAGCAATGGGGTCGTTGTTGGTTCTCGTGGTATTTTCATCCGTGCCATAAACGACATAGCCGGTGACATCGTCGATGCCGACATAGCGACCATAGTAATTCTGGAAATCGGTTGCAGGATCGTACACACCGTTTCCGTCATAATCATAGACCTGAATAATCTGGACGTAGCGGCTGTCGTATTCGTTCCGCGAATTTGCAACGATGCCGATGTCGTTCACACCATCGCCGTTCACATCTCCTAGCGCGGATACGTCGGTGATTTCTCCGGCGGCGTCTGCGCGGAAGTGGTCAAGATCGTCGACAGAGACCTCCGCCTCGGTCACGGACTGACCCCCGTAGATAATGTAGGCTACACCTTCCTGGGCGTTGCTGTAATAGTAGTATTCGCCGTAAGTGTTCGAGGTTGCGTTCTGAACGATAGCAAAATCGTCCACCCCATCGTCGTTCACATCGCCGAGCCCGACAACCGAGCTTCCGAAGACGGTGCTATTGTAATAATCGGTCAGATCGGCGCTGATTTTAAAGCCGTTGGTGCCGTCAATATCATCAAGGCTGAATTCCAGATCGGCGTCATCGGACCCATAAACGACGAATACCGTCCCATTGCGCCCGCCGGAGCCGTAAGTTCCGTCTGGCGTGGCTTCACCGTTTCTTGCAGAGATTGCGAAATCATCAATTCCATCACCATTGATGTCGCCAATCCCACTAACCGCATATCCTGTTTGGTCAAACGCTCCGGTTTCACCACGTACAATGCGCGAGCCGTAGTTACCCATTTCTTTTCCCCCAGAAATAAAATTTGTGCATGCGGCAGCAGCACGAAAACAAAAAATTTACTGCGAAAAAAGCTACTGAACGCCCGGCGACAATGAAAGATAATTTAGGCGATTACCCGCTGATTTGCGATCAATATACACGCGCCGCGGGAATTTAGCGCTAACGAACGGGCATCAGTTTCGGCCACCGTTTTCAATGAGCATCCGCAACTGGTTCGCGGCGGTCGAGGCCGAATCAGTCGGAAACCGCTCTGAAATGTCTCGCGCAGTCTGCTGCATTCGCGCCAAAGCGGCTTGATCATCCATCAAATCAGCCATGCATTTGATAACCGTTTCAGGCCCAAAATGACCCTCTAACCCCACGCCCAACCCATGTTCTGCGAGCGCTCTGGCATGCATGGATTGCTCGCGGTGATTTGGCAGGCAAACCTGCCGAATACCAGCAGCAACAAAGGCAGCGCTGATGCCATGGCTTGAATGACTCAACCCCAAGTCGCAGTCGGGTAGAAGCGGCGCAAGTTGTATCGGGCCATCCTCGACCTGTACGTTGCAGTCTTGCAGTGACTGTCGCGCCTCATTGGAAAGGCCCGGCGCCGCGCAGATGACGTTCTGTCGCTGCCCCATCGCTGCCAAGGCCTGCAGCCCCTTCCCGGCCTGCGGGGCACCGGGACGCAAATAGGCAAATATCCTCGCGCCACCGCGCTCCGCCCAGCGGTATCGCGCACCCGCCTCATAGCTGATGATTGGCCCCAGATAGGGTGCGTGACCGGGTTGCAGCTTGTGCCGGGCCCCGTAGTGGTCGTCGAAAGGCCAGCAGACCAGAAGGGACAGGTCTGGCGTGATCAGATCGCAGAACCTTTCGGCCTGCGTGACACCGTGATCGGCTAGCACCTTGTTCGCTGTCGACAGCGCATGCGCCTCCTGCCTTTTGGCGATGTCGAAGTTTTTGTCCCTGTCG
>CAYUSM010000108.1:8692-10264 GCA_964447345.1 uncultured Sulfitobacter sp.
GCCCGCGTAATTCTCGGCAGGGTCTTCGTCCTTGTGGAGCCGCCGCGACGGGGCATAGGGCGCCGGAAGGAGATTGCAGCTTAGGCCAGGCGCGACAAATCGCAACTGCCAGGGTTCGCGCAGCGCGATATGGAGGTCCACCTCATCCTGCAGGTGCTCGACAATGCGTGCAATCTTGGTGACATGACCGAGATTGCCGCCAAGTTCCCAAGCAACAAGGACCCTTGGCTTTGCCACGGCTCAGCCCGCTTCGCTTTCCGTAGCTCCGAATTCATAGGGTGCCGGGCGGACCTGAAAGCGTATTTCCGGGGTTTGAAACCCCAGCATCTTGGGGCGTTTGATGCCCGGGATGAACCCCACATCATAGAGTTCGCGTACGACCCCTTCGATCTCAAGAGTGTGTTCCATATCGCCGGTCTCCAGGTTGATGATCGCAATCATTGTTTTCGGCTCTATGCGCTCGTCCTTAAGCCGCTCGTTGATCGCCAGCCCGTGCAGCGTTCCCTCTCGCCGCGGCCGAGAGACGCCGACCACGGCGTGATTACCAATGAATGAGACCCCCCGCACGAAACCGGGAATGAAAGTCATCGCCTCGAACCGGCCGGTTTGTAGATCAATGCGCCCAAACTCACCCGTTCCGGACTGAAGCATATAGACCTCATCGTTATGAACGCGCGGCGAGTGGGGCATGCTCAGCCCCGAAACGATTAACTCATTCGTTTCCACGTCGATCAGCACACCGCCATCGTGGCGATGCTCGCGCCACCCCCCAGCGGTGTTGGTGGTTGCCACGCACGTTACGTAAGCAGGCTTCCCGTTTCGCACTGCCAGCCCGTTAAGATGACACCGGTCCTCAGCTGCGATCTTGTCAATGAAGCGCGGTGTCCAGACAGGTCTGAATGAGTTGCGCCGGTCGAAAGTGGCGAGGCAGTTGAAACGCGTAGCTACAAATGTTGGTGCGGCATTGCCGGAAAGCGGATGAATATCATGGATGTCGATGTCCCCTGTTGTACGCCCTTCAATCGGAACGAACACCGCATCGTAGCCGTCCGGCGTAAGCTTGCCTTCCTCGAGAAAGTTCTCGATGCGCCAGAGCTGATAGAGCGACGACATCCATAGCGTTGTGCCATTTGCATGTTGGTCTACTCCGAAGCCCATGCAGCGGGGAAATGACCGCTCGAAAATCGACATCCGACCAGTTTGATTGTTCACGCCGATGAAGAAAAGCTTTCCCGCCTGATATGTTGTGAATGCCAGCGCTCCGTTCACGGATTGCAACCACGGCAGGAATGTGCGCGAGGCGCGGACAGCGAAGCCAGGCGTCGTTTTGGTTTCAGGCTCCGTTATTTCTTCTGTGTTCTCGGTCATCTATGGTCTCGTCAAAAAAATACTCGATTGGAAGCAGACTTATTTATGTTTTCAACATCACCTGAGGATTGTCTGAAATTAGCCTTATTGCAAGTTAGGCATCCTTACGTCCGAAGTTCTGGAACCAATGGAACTTTTTGCGGATACGTCATTTTAGATGTTATCCGTTGTTCGCTTTGTGCTGGGTCACCTGTTGGACCAGCC
>CAYUSM010000109.1:0-10237 GCA_964447345.1 uncultured Sulfitobacter sp.
ATGCTGGCCATCAACGGTCAGGCGCTTGCCGAACTGGCCGAGGCGGAGGGCCGCGTGATCCGGTACGAGGCTGCCGTCGCAGGCGGCATTCCGGTCATCAAATCGCTGATGGAAGGGCTTGCGGGGAACGAGATCACGCGCGTCATGGGTGTCATGAACGGCTCGTGTAACTACATTCTGACGCGCATGGAAAACTCCGGCAAAACCTATCAGGAAATTTTTGCCGAAGCCGACGGGCTGGGGTATCTCGAAGCCGATCCGCAGCTTGACGTCGGCGGCATCGATGCGGCCCACAAGCTTGCCATCCTTTCAACCATCGCTTTTGGCAGCAAGGTTGATTTTGATGGCATCCAGCTCGAAGGCATCGAACGGGTCAGCATTGAGGACATTCGTGCCGCAGCCGACATGGGTTACAAGATTAAACTGCTGGGCGTTGCGCAGAAAACCGGCCGCGGGCTGGAGCAACGCATGCAGCCCTGCCTTGTGCCGCAGACCTCGCCCCTCGGCCAGCTAGAGGGCGGCACCAACATGGTCGTGCTGGAAGGCGATGCTGTAGGTCAGATCGTGCTGCGCGGTGCCGGCGCGGGCGAAGGGCCGACAGCCTCTGCTGTCATGGCCGATGTCTGCGACATCGCGCGCGGGGTACGGATGCCGGTCTTTGGTCAGCCCGCGGCGGGTCTGACCGCCTCCAAATCCGCGCAGTCTCAACTGCCTGCCCCTTACTACCTGCGCATGGCGCTGGTCGACAAACCCGGCGCGCTGGCGAAAATCGCAACCGTTCTGGGCGAGGCTGGCGTCAGCATCTACCGCATGCGCCAGTACGAGCACGCCGACAGCTCTGCGCCGGTGCTGATTGTCACGCACAAGACAACCCACGCCGCCCTGCAGGACGCGCTGAGCCATATGGACGAGACCGGCGTGATGGCGGGCGCACCCGTGGCGCTCAGGATCGAGGAAGTCTGACGTGGACTGGTCGGCATCTGTCGACATCTACTGCGAGCGGACGGACCCCTCTTTCTGGTCTGAACCGATCAACGCCATTTCGAACTTGGCGTTCATCTTTGCGGCTCTTTGGGCCAGCGTTGAGGCCCGCAGGCGGGGGATCAGAACCTTTGCGGTTTGGTTCCTGATCGGCATCGCCTTTTGCATCGGGGTTGGTTCCTTCCTGTTCCACACCTTCGCCACCCGGTGGTCCGGGGCGGCGGACACAATTCCAATCCTGATCTTCATCCTGTCCTACGCTGTGATCGCCCTGGCCCTGATTGGCAAGGCCACGCTTTGGCGGGTCGCGGGCTACTGCCTTGTGATCTTTGCTTTCTTTGGCCTCACAGGCTACCTGATTGCCCAGCTCAATCTGAACCTCAACGGCTCAGACGGTTATCTGCCAGCCCTGCTCGCAATGGTAATGATCTCTGCCCTGACCTGGGCGCGCGGCCACCCGGCGACGCCTTGGTTTTTGGCTGCGACCTTGGCCTTTGCGGCCTCTTTGACCTTCCGGACCTTTGACATGGCTCTTTGTGATCACTGGCCCTATGGTACCCATGTTTTTTGGCATTTGCTGAACGGGACAGTGATCGCCTTGCTGCTGCAGGCGCTCATCAGAAACACAACAAGGACGAACACCGAATGACTTCCCCCGCCCAATTTCAAGACCGCATGCTGTCACTGGGCCTCGCCCGTGTTTCTGAGGCCGCTGCCCTCGCCTCGGCCAAACTGGTGGGCAAAGGTGATGAGAAAGCCGCCGATCAGGCCGCTGTGAATGCCATGCGCACCCAGCTCAATATGCTGGATATCGCTGGCGTCGTAGTGATCGGCGAAGGCGAGCGGGATGAAGCGCCGATGCTTTACATCGGGGAGGAAGTTGGCACGGGCAAAGGGGTGGCCGTGGACATCGCGCTTGACCCGCTGGAAGGGACGACACTGACGGCGAAAGACATGCCCAATGCGCTGACGGTGATTGCCATGGGGCCGCGCGGGTCAATGCTGCACGCGCCGGACACTTACATGGACAAGCTCGCCATCGGGCCTGGGTATGAGGCCAACGTCGTCACGTTGGACATGTCACCTGGGGAGCGCGTGAACGCATTGGCCAAGGCCAAAAGCTGCGATGCCACAGACATCACTGTCTGCATTCTTGAACGCCCCCGCCACGAACAGATGATCGCCGAAGTGCGCGCGACCGGGGCGGCCATTCGTCTGATCACCGACGGGGATGTCGCAGGCGTGATGCATTGCGCGGAACCCGACACCGGGATCGACATGTACATGGGCGCAGGGGGCGCACCCGAAGGTGTGCTGGCCGCCGCCGCCTTGAAATGCATGGGCGGACAGATGTACGGACGGCTCCTTTTCCGCAATGAGGATGAGCGCGGACGTGCGGCAAAAGCGGGGATCGAGGACTTTGACCGCATCTACACACGTGATGAAATGGTGACAGAAGATGTGATCTTTGCCGCCACAGGCGTGACCGATGGCGCGATCCTGCCCGGTGTGCATCGCGAGCCCGGCTGGATGACCACTGAGACGCTGATCATGCGCTCCAAGACGGGATCAGTGCGGCGTATCAATTACCGGACCCCGGTTGAGACCGACTGACGGCGCGGGCCGCGAGGTCGGATGAATTGTATTGGAAAGATGAAGCTGGGGGACGTCCCACAACAGTGACGGGCGCTTAGACGATGGATCAGACCGGAGCAGGTATCGGGGAAAGAGCCTTTCTGGGGATCGAAAGCTCTCTGACCGGGCGGCGCTGGGTTGGTCCCGGTGTGGAAGTGGAACGCGCGGCCGAACTGCTGATCCAGAGAACTGATCTGCCCTCCGCTGTCTGTCAGGTGCTGGCGCGGCGCGGTGTGGGGCCAGAGGAGGCGGAGAGCTTCCTTGCCCCGGCTTTACGTGATCTGCTGCCCGATCCACGATCTTTGAAAGACATGGAAGTGGCGGCGCAGCGGTTTCTGAGCGCGGTTGGGCAGCGGCAGCGGATTGCGATCTTCGCCGACTATGACGTCGATGGTGGCAGCTCAGCCGCGCTCTTGCTGATCTGGCTGCGGCAGATGGGGCATGGGGCGACACTCTATGTCCCGGACCGCATCGACGAAGGGTATGGCCCTAATGAAGAGGCCATGGCGGCGCTGGCCAAGGAACATGATCTGATCGTCTGCGTGGATTGCGGGACCCTCTCGCACGGACCGATTGCCGCCGCAAAGAGTGCAGACGTGATCGTGCTGGATCACCATCTGGGGGCCGAGACCCTGCCCGACGCATTAGCCGTGGTGAACCCCAACCGGCAGGACGAGGATGGGGCCTGCGCGCATCTTTGTGCCGCAGCGGTTGTCTTCCTGATGCTGGTGGAGGCGGGACGGCAGCTGCGTGAGGCGGGGCAAAAAGGTCCCGACCTGATGGCGATGCTGGATCTTGTCGCATTGGCGACCGTCGCGGATGTGGCCCCTCTGATCGGCGTGAACCGCGCCTTTGTCCGGCAGGGCCTGCGCGTGATGGCCCGGCGGGAGCGCGCGGGGCTGACGGCACTCGCGGATGTCGCGCGAATGGAAACCGCCCCGACCGCCTACCACCTCGGTTACCTGTTGGGTCCGCGCATCAATGCAGGCGGGCGCATTGGACAAGCCGATCTTGGCGCGCGGCTTTTGGCCTCGGATGATCCACATGAGACCGCTGCCTTGGCCGAACGGCTGGATGCGCTGAACACAGAGCGGCGCGATGTGGAGGCTGCGGTACGTGCCAGCGCGCTCGAACAGGCCGAAGAGCGCGGCTTTGAGGCGCCACTGGTCTGGGCGGCGGGCCCCGGCTGGCATCCAGGCGTCGTGGGCATCGTGGCCTCAAGGCTCAAGGAAGCGTCGAACCGTCCGTCAATCGTGATTGGTGTCGAGGATGGCATTGGCAAAGGCTCAGGTCGTTCGGTCAGTGGCATCGATCTCGGTGCGCCGATCCAGCGGCTGGCGGCGGAAGGACTGCTGATCAAGGGCGGCGGGCACAAGATGGCGGCGGGCCTAACCGTTGAGGAAGACAAGATCGAAGCAGCCATGGCGCGATTGGGCGAGTTGCTGGCCAAACAGGGCGCGCATCTGAGCGGGCCTGCGGACCTTAACGTTACAGGTCTCTTAATGCCGGGGGCCGCGACAGTCGAGCTGGCAGAGATGGTGGAACAGGCGGGGCCCTTCGGGGCATCGGCCCCCGGTCCTCGGTATGTCTTTGCCGACATGCAAATCCTGCAGGCCCGGCGGGTGGGCGAGAGCCATCTCAAGGTCACTTTCGGCGATGGGTTGGGCGCGCGGATGGATGCCATTGCCTTTGGCGCTTTTGACGGCCCTATGGGCCCTGCCCTTGAGGCGCATGGCGGCGCGCGCTTCCATCTGGCAGGACGGCTCGACATCAACACATGGCGCGGGCGGCAGTCTGTACAGCTGCGGCTTGAGGATGCCGCAGAGGCATGACGGTTTTCTGCAAAAGGGCGGAAATTTTCCCTTGCACGCGCCCGGCGGTTTCCGTAATGAACCGCGCAGTGGCCCGTTCGTCTATCGGTTAGGACGCCAGGTTTTCAACCTGGAAAGAGGGGTTCGATTCCCCTACGGGCTGCCACTCTCCATCCGCTATCCTTGACCTCGTCACAGACCGGTATCCATGAGTGCCTTGATCTGCGCCTCAGACGTGCCTGCAACCACGCGGCCCAGTTCATCTTCGCCACGCAGGACGATCAATGTAGAGCGGCGCGGGATGTCGCGGAAGACGGTGACATCTGCGTTCTTATAGGTGTCCCAATCCACTTTCACGAACGTCATCGCGGCGTCGTACTTGGGGTCTGCCGCGCGCAGGGCGTTGATCACCCGACCCTGCCGCTTGCAGGTGCCACACCACGTGGCGGAATAGTCAACGAAGACGGTCTTGCCTTCTGCCAGCGCGGCATCAATCACGCCCGGCTTGTACTCAACGAATTCTGCAGCCTGCGCGAAGGCGGGAGCGACTGCGGCAGCGGTGGTCAGGGCAAGAAAAGAGCGACGGTTCATAAGTGTCTCCTGTTGTGTCAGAGGGCAACGGAAAGGTCCTGAAGCCAGATGGGCATCACGTCCAGTGCCCAGGCTTCGATGACATGGTGAAACTGCAAAAAGAGCATGAGCCCCACGGCAATGAAAGTAGCACCAAGGATCGGTTTGGACCGCTCGGCAAGGCCGCGCAGCGCCTGCGCGCGGGTCCGGATGGCCTCGCGCGCGCCAAGGCCAAGACCGAGGATCAGGGTTGAGACGCCAAGGGCGAAAAACACCATGATCAGTGTGACATAGCCAAGGTTCTCCCCTTGAGAGGCCAGTGCGATGGCACCGCCCAGCGTGGGACCGATACAGGGTGACCAGACGGCACCAAGGAGCAATCCGCCGATGAACTGGCCGCGCAGTCCGGAGGCATCCACATCGTTGATGCGCGCATCTGCACCTGCGGCAATGCCTGCTGTGGCCATCTCAAACCGGCGGGCGAACATCGGGACAACGAGGATGATGCCAAAGGCGATCATCAGCACGGCACCGATCTGAGCCAGACTGTCCTGCGTCAGACCGATGGAGGACCCGAAGGCGGTCACAAGCACGCCGAAGATGACAAACGATAGGCTCATACCCGCGGCCAGAGCCACCGGGCCAAGGCGACTGGCATTGAGCGCGCTGACCAGCACGATCGGCAATACAGGCAGGACGCAAGGGTTGATCAGGGTCAGCAGGCCAGCGGCATATGCAAAGAGAAACTCCATGCCAATCATCTGAAGCTGTCCCTGCGTCACGTCAATGCGCATGGGCTCAAGGTGGCGTCACAAAACCGTCAGGCTTGTTGCGATGGCACCCGTCCAAGTCTGCCATATTTCCTTGCGGGATGCCTGTTAATCATTCATATTCATATTTGAGAATTTATAGGAGTTCGCCATGTCCTTCACTCGCCGCAAATTCGTTGCGGGCGCGGCTGCCCTGCCCCTCGCCGGGGTCCTGCCGCGTCTCTCCGTTGCAGAGATGGCAATTGGTTCGGGACAGTTGACCACGGTCAGTGACGGCTCCCTCATGTTGCCGGGCAGTTTCATATTTGAGCCCATGCCGAAGGACGAACTCGCCCCTATCCTGAATGAATATGAGCTGTCTGCTGACCAACTGACACCGGAATGCAATCTGGCGCTCTATCGCGATGGCACCAATACCGTGCTCTTTGATGCAGGCTCCGGGCCGGATTTCATGCCGTCTGCCGGGATACTCACGGACAGTCTGGCAGCGCTTGATCTGGCACCTGAGGACATCACGCATGTTGTCTTCACGCATGCACATCCTGATCACATCTGGGGGCTGCTGGACGACTTTGATGAGCCGCTCTTCTATGAAGCCACGCATATGATGGGGCGGGCCGAATGGGACTATTGGTGGAACCCTGAAACAGTGAATGACATAGGCGAGGCGCGCGCGGCCTTCGCGGTTGGCGCGAGACGCAGGATGGAGGCGATTGAGGATCAGGTCACACTTTTTGATGCTGGTGACGAGGTTTTGCCCGGCATAGCAGCCATTGCCTCCTACGGTCATACACCTGGACACATGAGCTTTGAGGTGCGCAGCGGCTCTGAGGCGGCGCTGGTGATTGGTGATGCCATTGGCAACCATCACGTGGCCTTTCGCAAGCCCGACTGGCCCAGCGGGTCGGATCAGGATCAGCAGATGGCGGCAACCACGCGCAACGCGCTCTTGGACAGGGCCGCGGCAGAGCAGATGCCGATCATTGGATTCCACTTGCCAGATGGCGGGATGGGCCGGGTTGAGACCGCCGATGAAGGCTACAGATTTCTACAGGAGGATATGTGATGCGCGCAGCATTGATGGGCTTGGTCGCGGGGCTGGCCCTCCCCGCCCTCGCCAGTGAGGACATCCCGGATCAATACCCCGGCTCCCCGCTCTATTCCAAACCCGTTGAAGTGATCCCGCATGTCTGGTCGGCCATCGGGGCCACGGCGCCGCCGACCTATGAGAACGCGGGTCATAACAACAACCTCAGTTTCATTGTCACCGGTGATGGTGTGATCGTGGTGAATGGCGGGGCGGCATATGTGCTGGCCGAAGCGCTGCATGCGGAGATCAAGCAGATCACTGATCAACCCGTGAAGCTGGTCATCAACGAGAATGGTCAGGGACATGCGATGCTGGGCAATGCCTATTGGTCAGAGCAGGGCGTGCCGATCTTGGCGCATGTTGATGCAGCCCACGAAGTCGAGGAAAACGGCCATCGTATTCTTGAGAATATGCAACGCTATAACCGCGACAAAGCCGAAGGCACCTTTGTGGCGCCACCGACTGAGACATTTGAGGACAAGCATGTCATCGAGATGGGCGACTACACCGTCGAGGTGCTGCACCTTGGTCCTGCCCATAGTCCCGGTGACATTCAGGTCTGGCTGCCCGAACAAAGCCTCGTGATTGCAGGAGACATGGCGTTTCACGAACGCATGCTGCCGATCTTTGAAGACACGATGACCGCTGAATGGCTGGAGACCTGGGAGACCGGATTTGAGGCGCTGGAGGCGACTTATGTGATCCCGGGCCATGGCCACCCGACGAATATGGATCAGGTCCGCCGCTACACCCGCGATTATCTTGTTTACCTGCGTGAAAAGGTCGGCGCGCACCTAGAGGAAGGCGGTGACCTGGCGGAGGCCTATTACGTCGATCAATCGCCCTATGCGCACCTTGATACATTCGAGGAACTGGCCACCAAGAATGCCGGACGTGTCTATGAGCAGATGGAGTTTGAGTAACCCGCCGGATTTGCGCCAAGTCAAGGAATGCAAGGCCGCTTTGCATCACATAAAGCCAACGTAACATGAGGCTTTGGATGCGATGGAAGCGCTGATCGACAGGTTTGGGGAAGGCACATTGCTGCTGTGGGCGGGTGCGCTGGTTGGCATGGTCTTCGGCATCGCAGCCTATCACTCGCGCTTCTGTCTGAGGGCCGCGACGGCTGAGGTCGCGAGCGGACAGATGGGTCCCAAGCTCGCCATCTGGCTGGTGGCTTTTCTGGGAGCTCTCACTGCTGTCCAGGTCTCTATCTCAGTGGGCGTCCTTGATGTCTCCTCCGCGCGACAGCTTGCGGCGACGGGGAGCATGTCAGGCGCGATCATCGGCGGACTGATGTTTGGGTGCGGGATGATCCTGGCGCGCGGCTGCGTGAGCCGTTTGCTGGTCCTCTCCGCTTCCGGAAATCTGCGCGCCATTGTCACGGGGCTGGTCCTGACCCTCACGGCGCAGGCAGCATTGAGCGGCGTGCTGTCCCCCGCCCGGGAAACCCTAGCCGGGCTCTGGACAGTACCAGGCGGCGCGTCGCGGTATCTGATCGAGTTGGATCAGAGCACGGTACCCGTTGCGGCTGGCCTTTGCCTTCTTGCTCTGATGGGGGCCTTTGCGTTCGGTATCGGGCGTCATCTGCGCCTGTCAGAGCTGTTTGCCGCAGCCTGGGTTGGGATCGCGGTGGCCCTTGGGTGGCTTTTGACCTTTGGCATTGCCAACGCGTCATTTGAGGTAGTCGCGGTGCAATCCGTCACCTTTACCGGCCCTTCCACAGACACTCTCATGGCGCTGGTCAACGAACGCGATGTGCCGTTGAGCTTTGGTCTCGGTCTGGTGCCGGGTGTGTTTGTCGGCGCGCTGCTGACGGCACTCATCAAGGGTGAGGCGCGCATTCAGCGTTTCGGGCCGGATGTGCCGATGGAGCGGTATCTGGTGGGTGGTGTTCTTATGGGTTTCGGCTCGATGCTTGCCGGTGGCTGTGCTGTGGGTGCGGGCGTGTCGGGTGGTGCGATCCTGGCGCTGACGGCCTGGGTCGCGGTTTTCTGCATGTGGGTTGGTGCTGTTGTGACGCAATTGGCGCTGGCGTCTTGGGTGGAAGGCAGGACTGCGGTGACATGAGCGCCGGTTGCGCCCCGGTCTTGCGCCGGGGCGGAGAGGTCTTTATTGCGCCGCCATTGGCATCCGGGCCAGTTCGCATTGGGTCCAAAGGTGCTCCAGCGCATCCACCAGCCGGTCGATGTCTTCTGCCGAATGCACAGGCGACGGCGTGATGCGCAGCCTTTCTGTGCCCTTCGGGACCGTGGGATAGTTTATCGGCTGGATGTAGATGCCATGCTCTTTCAACAGCACATCCGAGATGAACTTGCATTTCATCGGATCGCCCACCATCACCGGGATGATGTGGCTGGGGTTGTCGATGTGCGGCAGGCCCATGGCGTCCAGGCGCGCCCGGACCTCGGCCACTTGGGCTTGCTGGGTTTCACGTTCCACACTGCTTTGCTTCAGATGACGGATCGAGGCTGCTGCACCGGCGGCAATCGCAGGTGGCAGGGCCGTTGTGAAGATAAAGCCGCTGGCAAAGGAACGCACGAAGTCGCATAGCTCCGCACTTGCCGCAATATAGCCGCCGACAACGCCAAAGGCTTTGCCGAGCGTGCCTTCGATCACGGTCAGCCGGTCCATCAGCCCTTCACGTTCCGCAATGCCGCCGCCGCGCGGGCCGTAGAGACCGACGGCATGCACCTCATCAAGGTAGGTCATGGCGTTGTAGCGATCCGCGAGGTCACAGATTTCCTTGATCGGAGCGATGTCACCGTCCATGGAATAGACACTCTCAAATGCAATCAGCTTGGGCTGCTCAAAGGGCAGACTTGCCAACTTCGCTTCCAAGTCCGCCAGATCATTGTGTTTCCACACCATTTTCTGAACACGGGAATGGCGAATGCCTTCGATCATTGACGCGTGATTCAGCGCATCGGACAACACCACGCAGTCCGGGATACGCGCGGCAAGCGTACCGAGTGCGGCCCAATTTGACACATAGCCGGATGTGAAGAGCAGTGCGGCTTCTTTGCCGTGCAGGTCGGCCAGTTCTGCCTCCAGCAGCACATGGTCGTGAGTCGTGCCGGAAATGTTGCGCGTGCCCCCTGCCCCCGCACCGGTGCGGTCCAGCGCCTCGTGCATGGCCTCCAGCACCTTAGGGTGCTGGCCCATGCCAAGGTAGTCATTGGAACACCAAATGGTGACCTCTCCCGGTCCATTGTGGCAGGTGGCGGCTGGGAATGCACCGCGGTGACGCTCAAGCTCCGCGAAGTCGCGGTAGTTGCCGTCTGCGCGCAATGCGTTCAGTTCGGACCGGAAGAAGTCTTGGTAGTTCATCAGTTTTCGACAGCCTCAGCTACAATTTCGGCAAGCAGGTCTTCGACCTT
>CAYUSM010000110.1:0-9858 GCA_964447345.1 uncultured Sulfitobacter sp.
CATCCAGTTGATCGCGCACCCAGAGTTTGAAATCGGTGGCGACCTGATCGTTGCGGCTGCGGCCCGTATGGAGGCGACCAGCAGGTTCTCCGATCACCTCTTTCAGGCGCGCCTCCACATTCATGTGAATGTCTTCCAGCGCCGTTGAATACGTGAACTCCCCGGCCTCGATCTCTGACAAGATCGTGAGAAGGCCTTCCCGGATGGCTTCGGCGTCCTTATCACTGATGATGCCGGTGGCGGCCAACATGGCGGCATGGGCACGGCTGCCCGCGATGTCCTGGGCGGCCATGCGCTTGTCAAAGCCGATAGAGGCGTTAATTGCCTCCATGATGGCATCGGGACCGGCGGCAAAGCGGCCGCCCCACATTTTGTTGGACGTCTGATCAGTCATAAGAAACCCTCGGAGGGATAGATGAGAAAATTCGTGTCGGGCTTCGTATATGCGGCCCTTCTGGGGCTTGCAAACGCTGTGATGGCGGCTGACCCGGACATCACTGGTCTGCGCAAGGGCGATATGAAAAAGCTCATCGTGCATGAGACGCCGCAGGCGGTTTCAGATGCGAGCTTCATTCTGGCCGATGACGCGGGCACGGGCAGTCTGGCCGACTACGAAGGTCAGTACATTCTGGTGAATTTCTGGGCGACCTGGTGCGCGCCGTGCCGCAAGGAAATGCCACAGCTCAATGCGCTTCAAAAGGAATTCGGCGGGGATGACTTTCAGGTCGTCACCATTGCGACCGGGCGCAATTCGCCAGCAGGTATCGTGAAATTCTTTGAGGAGGCGGGTGTAGACAGCCTGCCACGCCATCAGGACCCCAAGCAGGCACTGGCCTCCCAGATGGGTATCTTTGGTCTGCCCATCACGGTTCTGATCAACCCCGAAGGCGAAGAGATCGCACGGCTGCGCGGAGATGCGGTTTGGGACAGCGATAGTGCCAAAGCCATTATCAAAGCGCTGATCGATAGTCGCGCCGACAGTTGAGTGCCACCAAGACCATTGCAATGGTCTTGGCAACTTCCTTGCAAGGAAGTTGCGTCAGGCAGCGTGACGCAGGATGGCGGCCTCAGATTGTGAAAGGTTGCGCCGGGCGAAGCTACCGTAGGTATGGAGATCATACTCCAGTTCCGGATGCGTCGCCAAAAGACGCCGCCTGTCGCCTGGATCGATGGAATTCAGCGAGGCCGAGGCGGGATGGAAGCTTTCCGTCTCAACACCATTGGCCCACACCACCTGATGACGGTCGAGGAGCAGGTGCACGTAGGTGACCTCTCGCCTCTGCAGATCGACGGTGACGGTCTCGCCGTTGATCAAGTCCTTGGCGGTGACCAGTACTTCTGGCGTGTTGAAAAGCTCTTGCGCCACAGCACCTTTGACCAGGATGCGGTGATCGGGTGAGACGGTCAGGTCTCGATCCGGCACGTCCTCCTGAAAGAAGTCGGCGGCAATGCGGATAGGCCGCAATTTCGGCAAGGCAAATAGGCGCGCGCCTGTCATGCGGCGGCTGCCAATCCAGCGGATGGGTTGCGCCCCATTGTCCTTGGTCTGCACCAGATCGCCTTCGCGCAGCAGTTCGATGGGCATCACCCCTTCAGGCGTCATGATCCGGGTGCCCGGCGTGAAACAGATCACGCCACCGGACACTTCCGCGTGCTGATCACCCTGCGGCGCACTCAGTTTGTGGTGGACCACCCAAAGTTCTGTGTCCCGCGGCGGCATGTCATCAAGGAACATCAGCAAAGGCTGACTGCCTTGGCCAACTTCAATGAGCGTCACCGTGTAGCTGTGGCGTCCATCGGTGACCACAAAGCTGTTGTCGAGCAAGGGTGTCCGGTCCAGCACATCCTGATCAAGCTCAGACAGAGGTGCCGTATCGTGCTCCATGGCGGCACCGACCAGACGGTGCACCATGCGCGCTGCACGTTTTCGAAGAATGTCTGCCCCGTCTGCCTGATCCAGCCGCAATACGTCATTGGGTCCATCCACACGGATGGTGTCTCCTCGCCACGCCCAGGCGGCCCCCGTTTTGAGGGAATACACCGGTGCGGCCTCAAGACCGTCTAACTCTGTTTGCGACCAGCTTATGACAAACGTGCCGCGAAAGCCCGTTTTCATCGCTCGTTCTGCCTGCCTCAGTTTTATTGTTTCTGAATCTAGCAAAGCGGAGTCTGTCGGGGAAGAGCGTTTTTTCCGGCGAATCAGGGTGTTGCAAATTGGTGCTCATGTGGATCGGGCGGAATGGCCGGCCTGATCCTTTGTCCGGTGCACTGGACCAGCGTCCGTTCTCCTGAGCACACTCACGAAAGCGGCCACGTCAATCTGAGTTTCGTACATATCCTTTACACCCCGACTGACTGTGATCCAGCCACTCAATTTGAAAGTTCAGCGCATAGGACTTTTGCGCTACAAGCGATGCATGCTGAAGTTTGACGAAGCGACAACCAAGCTCCTCGAAATCGCCTATCAGGGCGGTGACGTCAGCCATCGCAGAAGGATGGCGTTTGATGCACTACATCTGTCCGAAGGAGATGCTGTCGTTGATATCGGCTGCGGCAATGGGCTTCTGACAGAAGAGGTCGCGCGTGCTGTTGGGGCATCGGGGCGGGTCATCGGGGTTGATCCCAGCGCGGATATGCGGGCTCCTGCATCCGGTCGGTGCGCAGCATTCCAAACCGTACATATCATGGATGGCCTCGCGGACGCTCTTCCTCTTCAGGACGGGGAAATGGACAAAGCCGTTGCCGTTCAGGTTCTTGAATACCTTCCTGATATTCCGGCTGCCATTGCGGAAGCGTATCGCGTCCTGAAGACAGGCGGACGGTTCGTCGCGGTTGATACAGGCTGCAAGACACTTGACTGGTTCTCGGAAGATGAAGACCGGATGCGCCAGGTGCAGGACGCGTGGGATCATCACTACACTGAATCTCGGGTCGCGGCACTTTGGCCACGCCTCGCGCTGGATGCAGGGTTCGTCGCAATTGAGGTCGAACCCTTTACTTTTTGCGACGTCACCCTTCGCCCGGATGGCATCGCTTTCATGCTGTTGCATCTCATGTCGCGATACGCAGCGGAAAATAGGCACCTGAGCGCTCAGGTCACAAAGGATTGGTTTGACGAGCAGATTGAGCTCGCCCGCCAAGGACGGTTCTTCTTTTCGCTGACATACTACAGGATGAGTGCGATCAAGGCGTAGTCCGCAAACACCGTTCATCTCTTGACTAGTGAAAAGCTGGTTTTTGAGAAGTTTGCCGGAGCGCTGTCGAACTGGCAACTTTGGCGCATTGGGCCGTTCCATCTGCCGAACCCGCCCGAGACGCCAAAGCATGATCGATCTGCGTCAGGGATGCCTGACGTTATGAACAGAATTGGCCGAAGCGGTTCGAGGTTTTGGCACGTTGGACTAACAGTAGCCTCCACGGGTCTAGACTTCGACACATACGCGAAGCCAGCGCCGGTCAGTGCTCCGAAAGAGCGGGTTTCAGACGAACAGTGGTTTGCAAATCGCCAGCAAATTGTTAGCGTATCCGCTCCAAACCCGCAGGAGCCTCAGATGTCCGGACGATCCAAATCCTTGCCTGAACGCCGCATCGTGTCGTCACGCCATCTGGCCGAGGGCGAAGGGTGGGAGGCGTCAGAACTCGAATACGGGATGATCATTGCCTATAACGCCTTCACGCGCTGGATGTCGCGCTGCATGGCGGCGGCGGGCAATGCGGATCTGACGCCGCTGGAAATCCTCGTGCTGCACAACACCAACCATCGCGGGCGGGAAAAACGGCTGACCGACATCTGCTTTCTGCTCAACATCGAGGACACACATACGGTCAACTACGCCCTGAAAAAGCTTCTGAAGTCGGGCCTGCTGGAAGCAGACAAGCGGGGCAAGGAAGTCTTTTACCGTACCTCCACAAGTGGTGCTGCGCTCTGCGAAGCATATCGCGCGGTGCGCAAAAGCTGTTTTCTGGACGGGCTGAGCCGGGTCGATGTAGGCGGGGATGACTTGCGCGAAATTGCGGCAGGCCTGCGGGCCATGTCGGGGCAATATGATCAGGCCAGCCGGGCGGCAGCGTCGCTGTAGCACGGTTCTTTGGGGAAATCGAAACGTCCCCTCTGTGCAACGCCGCACCCGCTGTTTTATAGAGACGTCATGACCAAGACCCAGACCACAGTCATTGTTGCCGCGGATGGCGGCGGCACAGGCTCCCGCGCCGCAGCAGGCACGTTGGATCAGGGGATGCTGGCTCAGGCCAGTGGCGGGGCTGGCAATGTCCACAGCGATTTCGAGGGGGCCATCGCCAATTTGACTGGCGCGATTGCCGAGGCGTTGACCAAAGCCGGGTTGAGCGACACGCCGTTGGATCAGATTACCGCGCATATGGGCGTGGCTGGCGCGCATTCAGAAGTGGAGATGGCCGTTGTCGCGGACGCCCTGCCCTATGGCCGGTCAAGCGTGACAGGAGACCGTATGACCTCCGTCCGCGGGGTTCTGGGAGACACCGACGGCTATGTCGTGGCTCTTGGAACGGGCACAATCGTTGCGCGGCAGCATGCGCTTGAAATGCGCACGGTCAGCGGTTGGGGGTTTGATTTGTCCGATCAGGCCTCCGGGTCCTGGCTGGGTCACCAGATATTGCGCTTGGCGGTGCTGGCTGAAGACGGGTTTCGCGACCACACAGACCTGACGCGCCTCGTGCTGGAACGGCACGGAGGGCTGGTGCCGACGGTTCATTTCAGCGCCGATGCGGTGCCGGGAGACTATGCGCCCATGGCCCGTGACGTGGTGGCCGCCGCGCGGGATGGTGACCCCTTTGCACTGGCGTTGATGCGCGAGGGGGCGGCGTTTATCGAGCGGGGCCTGACCGTTCTGGGGTTTGAGGCTGGAGACGTGCTGGCCTTGGCCGGGGGCGTGGGGCCACATTACGCTGAGTACCTGCCGGAACAGATGACGCGAAGTCTGGTTGAGCCCAGGGGGACGGCGCTGGACGGTGCGTTTGCTATTGCCTGTCAGGCGGCGAAAGACGCAGGCAGATGAGCCTGCTCGCCCTTGTTGGCGCTGACGTTTTTGACGGCAAGCGCCTACTCAAGGACAACGCCGTTCTGATCGATGGCGGCAAGCTGCGGATCATTCCGGCGGCGGGGTTGCCACAGTACTGCGCGCGCGAAGCGTTGTCGGGTGGCATTTTGATGCCCGGTTTTGTTGACCTTCAGGTCAACGGCGGTGGCGGTGCGATGCTGAACGACGCGCCCAGTCGCGCAACGATTGAGACAATTGCCAGGGCACATCACGGATTGGGAACGCGGGCATTTCTGCCGACCTTGATCACCGACCGGCCAGAGAAGGTGACAGCCGCGATTGCCGCTGTTGTGGAGGCCGTCGCGGAGGGCGTGCCGGGTGTTCTTGGCTTGCATCTGGAGGGGCCGCATCTGGACCCTCGCCGAACAGGGGCGCATGACCCTGCACTGATCCGCCCTATGACAGAAGACAATCAGAGGGAGTTGATCGCAGCGGCAAAGATCCTGCCCAACCTGTTGTTGACAGTCGCGCCAGAGGCGGTGAGCACAAAACAGATTAAGGCGCTGAGCGAGGCTGGTGTAATCGTTTCTCTGGGCCACAGCGACTGCGACTACGAGACGGCGATGCGGGCCTTTGAGGCGGGCGCACGTTGCGTGACCCACCTATTCAATGCGATGAGCCAGCTTGGCAGCCGTGCTCCGGGGCTGGTAGGGGCAGCGCTGGACATGCGAGCCGCCGCGGCTGGGCTGATCGCCGATGGCATTCACGTGCACCCAGCGACAATCCGGGCCGCCCTTGGCGCCAAGAAGGGGCCTGGTGAGGTGTTCCTTGTGAGCGATGCGATGGCCTGTGCGGGCTCGGAGATCACGGAATTCACCCTCAACGGAAGGACCATCAGACGTGCGCAGGGGCGGCTGCAACTGGCTGACGGCACGTTGGCGGGGGCGGATTTGAGCCTGGGCCGCGCCGTGCAGGTGATGATCGATGAGGTGGGGGATGTGCCGGAACGCGCCTTGGCGCGCGCCACATCGATCCCGGCGGGGGTGTTACGGGATGCGCAGGGATACGGAAGCTGGCCGGATACGCTCGACGGATTGATCTATCTTGATGACGGCTTCACCGCACATTCTGTGGCGAGCCTTTTATGAATGGGCTGCATGCCGCCGCCGGATGCTGCTTGGGCGTCCGGGCAGGTTGAGTGCCGCGTCGTTGCGGGTTTGACGCGAGATCACTTTGCCCTTGGCGATGACGCAGAGCCGGTCGGGGCGCAGGCGCAGAGCCTCAATCGGGTTGCCTGCATCTAGGATCACGAGAGAGGCTTTTGCACCCACGCGCAGGCCGTAATCCTCCAGCCCCATGATCTGCGCGTTGACGTTGGTCACCATGTCAAAGCAACGGCGCATCTCCTCCGGTGAAGACATCTGCGCCACGTGAAGACCCATGAAGGCCACATCGAGCATGTCCGCCGTGCCCAGCGAATACCACGGGTCGAGCACGCAATCCTGTCCCCATCCGACAGAGATGCCGTAGCTTTGCATCTCTTTCACCCGAGTCAGACCACGGCGTTTGGGGAAGGTGTCATGGCGTCCCTGCAGCATGATGTTGATGAGCGGGTTGGGGATTGCGGCGACCTCGGCCTCCGCCATGAGAGGCAGGAGTTTCGAGACATAGTAGTTGTCCATTGAGTGCATGGAGGTGAGGTGCGATCCGGCCACCCTGCCCTGCAGACCGAGGCGCTGAGTCTCGTAAGCCAGCGTTTCGATGTGGCGTGAATGGGGATCGTCGGTCTCATCGCAGTGCATGTCGACCATCAGGCCGCGGTCGGCGGCGATTTCGCAGAGCGCTGTGACGGAACGGGCGCCGTCGGACATGGTGCGTTCGAAATGCGGGATGCCACCCACGACGTCGACGCCCATGTCCAACGCTTTGACGGTGTTCTGGTAGGCCGTGGGGTCGCGGTAGAGACCGTCCTGGGGGAAGGCGACAAGTTGCAGGTCTATGTAATCCGCGACCTGTTCGCGGACGTGCAGCAGCGCTTCGACACCCTTGAGCGTGTCGTCGCAAGTGTCCACGTGAGAGCGGATGGCGAGCAGGCCCATGGAGGCCGCCCAGTCGCAGTACTCCAGCGCGCGGGCGACCATTTCGTTTTGGGTGACGACCTGCTTGAGTTCGCCCCAGAGGCCGATGCCTTCAAGAAGGGTGCCGGAGGCATTGATGCGGGGGATGCCATAGCTGAGCGTGGCGTCCATGTGGAAATGCGGATCCACAAAGGGCGGGCTGACGAGGTCACCGGTGGCGTCGATTGTCTCGCCTGCTTGGGCGTCGGCGAGGTCCTCCAATGCGGTGATTGTCCCGTCTGAAATGCCGATGTCGGTTTGGCTGCCATCGGGCAGCGTACCGCCTTTTACGATGAGGTCGAACATCAGCGTTCTCCTTTGTTGAAGGGCACCATGAGCGCGGCAGGGACCTGCGCGCGGCGCGACATGATCACGAGGGCGAGGATGGAGAGGATATAGGGGGCCATCAGGAAGTACTGGTAGGGGATGTCCGCCCCAAGGGGCGTTTGCTGCACGCGGATTTGCAGGGCGTCAAAGGCGGCGAAAAGGACGGCTCCGAGCAGCGTCTTGCCGGGCCGCCATGAGCCGAAGACGACGAGCGCGATGCAGATCCAGCCGCGTCCGTTGACCATTTCAAAGAAGAAGGAGTTGAAGGCAGACATGGTCAGAAACGCGCCACCGACGGCCATCAGTCCGCTGCCGACCATGACAGCCCCCATGCGGATGGCGGTGACGCTCAGCCCCTGCGCCTCCACGGCGGCAGGGTTTTCGCCCGCCGCGCGCAAGGCAAGTCCGAGGGGCGTACGGTAGAGGGTCACGCTGACCACGATGACAAGGATGTAGGCGAGATAGGTGAGCGGGGTTTGGGCGAAGAGTGCAGGGCCGATCAGGGGGATGTCTGAAAGGAGCGGAATTTCGAAGGGTTGGAAGGCTTCGATTTTGGGGGGCGAGGTGACTTCAGGCAGGGCGAGGCGATAGCAGTAGTAGGTGAGCGAGGTGGCCAAGAGCGTGATGCCAAGGCCGACGACATGCTGGCTGAGGCCGAAGGGGACGGTGAGCGTCCCGTGCAACAGGCCGAAGAGCATGCCACTTGCCATGGCAACAGCGACGCCGAACCAGAGACCGCCGCCGAGGTAGACGGCCATCCAACCCGCAAAGGCACCGACAACCATGATGCCTTCGATGCCAAGGTTCAGCACCCCTGCCCGCTCGCAGATCAACTCGCCAAGGGCGGCGAAAATCAATGGCGACGCGATGCGGATCGCGGCTGTCCAGAAGCTGGCGGAGAGGAGAATCTCGAGAATGTCCATCAGTCGCGCCTCACCCGGAATTTCGTGAGCATGATGGCAAGCACCATCATCAGCAGCGCAAGCGCAAGCATGATATCTGCAAGGTAGGTGGGCACGCCTGCCGCGCGGCTCATGCTGTCGGCCCCGACGAAGATGCCCGCGACGAAAAGGGCCGCGACGACCACCCCCAGAGGATTGAGCAGGGCCAGCATGGCGACGATGATGCCGGTGTAACCAAAGCCCGGTGAGATATCGAGGGTGAGGCTGCCCTTGAGGCCCGCGACTTCGGAGAAGCCAGCGAGCGCGGCGAGGCCACCTGAGAGGAGTGCGGTTTTAATCAGCACCAGATTGACCGGGATGCCCGCGAATTTAGCGGCGTCCTTGTTCAGGCCGACGGCGCGCATCTCATAGCCGAGCGTCGTACGGCGCTGGATCACCCAGACGACAAGGGCTGAGATGACGGCAAGGCCAAAGCCCCAGTGGAGGCGCAGGCCTTCGGTGATACGCGGCAGGCGCGCCTCTTCGATCACGCGGGCGGATTTGGGCCAGCCGAGGCCCATGGGGTCTTTGAGCGGGCCTTCGAGGAGCATGGAGACCCAGAGCAGAACCACGAAGTTCAGGAGCAGGGTGGTGACGACTTCATCCACGCCGAAGCGGGTTTTGAGGAATGTCGGGACCAGCAGAATGAGAGCACCGCCCAGCATAACGCAGATGGCGATGGTAGGCAGAAGGGCAAAGGCGGGCCAGGCAAGAGCACCTGTGCCAAGGACAACGGTAACAACTGCGCCCACGTAGAGCTGTGCCTCGGCCCCGATGTTCCAGAGTTGCGCGCGGAAGGCGACAGCGACGGCGAGACCCGTGAAGATCAGCGGTGTGGCGCGGTTAAGTGTTTCAAGGGCGGCGAACTTGGAGCCGAAAGCCCCTTTTATGATCAGTCCGAGGACGGAGAAGGGCTGCGCGCCGGCGATCATGGCCAACAGCGAGGCCGCAATGACAGTGGCAAGCAGCGCCAGTGCAGGCAGGCCAATGGTGCGGCTCAGCGGCGGGTTGGCGATGGGTTCAAGCCGCATGGGTCTCGCTTTCGAAGCCGTGGCCCGCCATCCAGACACCGAGTTCTGCCGTTGAGAGCTGCCCTCGCGCGAAGGGGGGCGAAAGGCGGCCTTCCGAGATGACGTGGATGACGTCCGAGAGGGCGGTGATTTCGTCCAGGTCTTCGGAGATCAGCAGCACGGCGGCACCCCTGTCGCGGGCGGCAAGCAATTGTTCGTGCACGTAGGTGAGCGCGCCGATGTCGAGGCCGCGCACGGGTTGGTTGGCGAGGATCACCTGCGGTTCGGTTTCCAGCACGCGACCGAGGATCAGCTTTTGCATGTTTCCGCCTGAGAGCAGCCGGATGCGGGTGTCCGGGCCGGGGCAGCGGACGTCGTAGCCCTTGATCACGGTCTCGGCGAAGTCACGCGCGGCGGGCCAGTCCATCCAGCCGTTTCGGCTGAAGGG
>CAYUSM010000111.1:0-9811 GCA_964447345.1 uncultured Sulfitobacter sp.
TGGGCGTTCCAGTCTTCATCAAACCAACGCGCGCCAAAGGAGTTGGACATCGCGGTGATGAAGGCACCGCCCTCGCCCCAACCGGCCTTGCCGCGCAGGCAGATGCCGTTGATCTCATTGTCGCGGTCGGTCATGGCCGCTGCCGCTTCACGTACGAAGTCCCATGTGGGCGCATCCGGCATTTCCATGCCCGCCTTTTCCATCAGGTCCGTGCGGTACATGATCATGGAGGATTCACCATAGAATGGTGCGGCGTAAAGCGTGCCATCGTGGCTCAGACCACCTGCCATCGCGGGCAGCAGATCATCCACGTCGTATTCTGCAGAAAGATCATTCAGCGGGACGAGCCAGTCATTGGCACCCCAGATCGGCGCTTCGTACATGCCGATGGTCATGATGTCGAACTGACCACCTTTTGTGGTGATGTCGGTGGTAACCCGCTGACGCAGCACGTTCTCTTCCAAAGTGACCCATTCAACCTGATGGCCTGTCTCTTCGGTGAATTTGTCGGTGTATCCTTGCATACGGATCATGTCGCCGTTGTTCACGGTCGCGATCGTAAGTGTTGTGGCGTGGCTATCGGCGAGTGCGCCTGTCGCTGTCATCAAACCGACAGCAGTGGCCGCACGAAGTGCGTTCCTCAAAGACATCCGAATCCTCCCTAGTGTTGGATGTTATGTCCCAAGAGACTAGAGGTTTATCTGTTCTCGCGTCAATTAAAAAGTTTACGCGCGTAAATTTATGATTGAACCGTTCTTACGCGGAATCGCGCATCACAAGCCGCGCAGGGAAGAGCTGCTCGTTACGTTTTTCCAGCCGTCCGCCGCTTTCGATCAGCTGAAACAAGGTCGAGACAACTTCTTCTGAAACCGCTGCATAATCATGTGCCGCAGTGGTCAGGGATGGGCAGGTAAAACGGGAAAACGGGTGATCATCATGTGATGCGACACGCAAGCTGCAGTCTTCGGTGCGGCCAACTTTGACCCCTCGTTCATAACAGGCGGACAAGAACCCGATTGCCAGACGGTCGTTGCTGCACAGCACGGTATCTGTGGTAAAAGCCCCATCCTCCAGCGCTTTCAACCCACCAAGGCGACCGATCTCTTCAAAGGCCCAGCCGCTGCCTTCCACTTGCACAATCTGCGGCTCAAATCCAAGACGCTCCATCATCTCGATATACGCCAGACGGCGCTTGTTTGCGTTTGGATTGGCGGGTGTCTTCATCTCAAAAAAACAAGGGGGTTCACCAGTGCGGGTAAGATACTCGACAGTTTGCGAGACAAAACTGCGGTTGTCAGACCCTACGAAAGCCTCACCCATCCCGCTGAGGTTGCTGTCAAAAAGCACTGTGGGCACATCTTTGCAGAAAGCCTCAATGGCTGACTTGTCAGACTGACGGCCAAGAGGCGCCAGAAGAACGCCTGCGGGCTTGAGAGACCGCAGATTGTCGAGGATGTCGATCTCGTAACCCGCTTCGCCTTGAGAGTTGAACAGAAAGGGTGACAACCCCGCCTCAACACAACGCCTTTCGATGACGCGGACAATCTCTGCAAAGAACGGGTCGGCAAGATATGGCACCACGATGCCGACGTTCTTGGTCAGCTTGCGGTTCTGGTTCATCGCAAAAATATTGGGGCGGTAGTCGTACTGCTCCAGTGCCGCCTCAATGCGTGCGCGGGTGCTGGCGCGCACGCTCTTGGGGTCGTTGAAGTATTTTGACACTGTTGGCCGCGACAGCCCGCTGATGGCCGCGAAGGCTTCCATGTTCTTGATTTTCGTTTCAGCCATCAGCGCGGCCTTCTTGTCTCTTCTTTGATCTGGTTACGGACAGCCTAGAACTTTACACGTTTCATTGAAAGTTGCCGCGCGGAAAATTTACATAAGGGTGCAATTCAGCGTTTTCGCCCCCATTTCAGGAGGTCTCTCGCATCTTTTCCAGAAGATGGGTGATAAGCTGCGTTGCCAGATTGTCCGTTTTTCCCTGACCTCCATGCGTGCTGATTGCCTCGTGCAGCATGGTAAGGTGTTTGCGCGTGTCTTCTTCAATACTGCGGACAAATTCGGCAATCTTGCCATGTGTTGTCAGCCCGTTCAGCAGCGTATCGCGGGACTGTTCGATCTGACGCGCCAGCGTCTTGGTGCTGCTGCGGTGGGACAGGATCGCCAGAACCTGCCGTGTCAGACCAATGATATCAAAAAGATGCGGCAACCCCTCCCGACACAGCGCCTCGTCGATTTCCTTGAAGAAGATCAGGTCCTGCGGCTCCATGTCTTCCGGGTCCCAGATTTGCGGAAAGCTGCTGGGCAAGGTTGGCTGATCAAGGTGATAGGGATCGTCAGGATGCACGATCAGATCGTGAAGCAGCGAGATGACAGCATGGCGGCCTGACTCGTTCGCGGCCTCCATTGTGGTCATGCGCGTGTAGGTCGCCATATACGTCCCTGCCCCGGTCCAACGCCGCAATGGTGGGCACTCTGAATGGCCGTAGTGAATCACACGATTTTCCGGGTCAGGGTCGTGAGGAGAGACAAAGCGCTTGTTCTTCTTGTCATAGAGCCCAGGGCGATATTTCCACTGGTGTGGTCGGTTGATCAGGAACTCGCCATCGTTACGGAACGGGACAAAGGCGGATTTGGGAAGATCAAGAGCGACATCCTTGCACAAGATGTCGAGTGCGGGCGCGCCCACGAGTTCGATCATCCCGCGTTCGTGCAGCACCCCGATCAGGAAGGTTGGCGGTTCCTCCGACACGCCCTCTTTGGGGACCAGTGCAATCTCGATTTCGGTCTTGCCGAGGGGTGCGACGTCAAACTCAAATCCGTTCTTGGCGTTTACATGGCCGTCCGTGATGGCCTGCTGGATATGTGCAAGCATCGAGTCCCGCAGCCCCTTCTGGCTTGTGGATGTAGACTTGTGTTCAAACACCCAATCATTCAGCCGCAGGATAAAGTCACCTCCCACGTCGGTCTGCTTGTTCATGGGCGCGACAGTGATGGTGGCCTTGGTCAGTTCCGCCAGTGGAGAGGTGACGACCAGGTACTTCGGCTGAGTTTGCTGAGTTGTGTTCAACTGTGCCTTGCTTGGTTTTGACATCAGCGCCATCGGCAGGAATTCAATGGGTTTGCTGAGCACGACGTCCGAGGCCTTTGCCTGCATCTCCTTATAGAAGATCTTTTGCAGGTCCTCCCAGGTCTCTCCCATTTTCGCCTGATAACTGAAGTCGAAGCTTCTGTCCTGAATGCTCAGGTTAACAGCATAAATCCGGCCGGGCTCGGGTGGTCCAAAAGAAATGATCCCGGATTCTTCAAAGCTGAGCCGCGCATTTGCACGCACAGCCGTCCGCACCCGAACACCCGACCCACGGGACGGCTGGCGGGCCAATTGCAGACTGTGCCAATCCATCTGCACGCTCAGGGCGGCGCCTTCGGTTACCTCGATCTGGCCGTCGAAGTTTGCGGCGGAGACATTGATCTCCTGCTCTGATCCCATCTCGAAACGCAGACATCTGCCCCCATCCCAAACATGTACGTCCCTGATGCTGACGCCGTCCCGCAAGGGCGGATCAAAGCTGAGGATGTCAGCGGACGCCTGGCCATCCTCCAGATCGCGGGCAACTGTGACTTGGCTGATCTCGCCGTCGATGGCCAACTGGTAGACGTAGTCGCTAACGGTCCCCATCCAGATCGAGAAACGTTTGCCTTTGGTGTAGGGAGAGATAATAACCTCGCCCGCTTTGCTTGATCCAAGGTCCTTGGGTTCGACCTCTTTCGGGACAGAGGCCATGGCAAAGAAGGCCTGATCACTGTTGGCGGGGTCATTGATGGCAGCGGCAATGTTTTCGGCGACATCCCCAATGGCAGGCTGTCCGTCAAAATGAACTTCATAGTCCATCTCGGTCTTGCCAAGTGGGGGAAACGGGCTCCAGTGCTCCAATTTGCGCGAAAGCTTAAAGCCGTATGTCACGCCGCTGCCTCCGGCGCCTGCTTGTTTCTCCAGATTGACCGCGCGGATGACGAGGCTGCCCGAAAAGCCGACAGGATCGCTTTCATAAAAGACAATATTGCGGTCGATGTGAAAATAACCCGGCGCGGCCATGACCTTGCTCAGGTTGGCTTGCAGACCGTTCTTGATCTGATCCCAGGTCTTCATCGCGATTTCGGAAGCCGAAGAGCGCCAGGCGCAATGGCCGCGCGTTGGCTTGTCTTCGACACCGTATTCAACCGTGGCAAGGCCGTTGGGGTAAAACTCGTGCCAATCCCCTACGTCGACAGAGATTTGCCCCAGGAATTGCCCGACCGGTTTGATGCGGTTGCGCCAATAGGCGAACTGGGAGATAGACGTAAGGCCCCATGGCGAGTCTGGGAAGTAAAGGTTTCCAGAGCCAATCCGGTACCGGTTTGGGAAGAAGAATTGTAGCCCGCTGATTGTGCGCAGCGGATAGGCACCAAGGGGCGCACCGGTTTCGGCTGAGCGTTGCGTGGGCAGCAGGTCGCCCTGAACGTTGCGGCGGTCCGACTGGCGGTCAAACTCCAGCAATTGGCGGAAAGGGCCGGTGAATGGCAGGCGCGCTTGCATGGCTGTTTCATAAGCTGCAGCCACAACGTCGGAGACATGCTGGTAGGACATCGCCACGACAAAACGATGGCGCAGGTTCTCGCTTGAACCGGGGTGAAGATAGGGCAAAAACGGGTCTTCGGACAAAGGCAGGCCATGGCCATCCGGACCAGACACGCTGGGCACAAACGCCTTCGATGTCTCATCCAAAGCCATGCCGTCCAGACTGCCAGTGAAGAACCGCACGCCCTGGACCTTCAGGTAGGCTTTCCAATAATCCAGCCAGGCGGTGTTGGTTGGACCGTTCAACGTCATGTCGGCGACGTTCTTCTGGTCTGGCGCAAGGCCCATCAGCTGGACGGCGATGTCGAACTGTGTCCGCGCATCCGATTCCGTCGCCGACATCGCGGCAAGCGCACGCGGAGCCTTGTTGATGAAATCCCATGCCCCTTTTGAGTACCGGTCGCGTCCACCAATGTACTGCACAAAGTTCTGCGGCTCCCCTTCGTGCCGTCGCCGCAAGGAACAGGATGTCATCCAACGGGCCGTGAAAAACTGCAAACCGATCATGTCTTCGGGGTCGAACCCCAAGCGATCAAAGAAAATCTTCATGGCCTTGTCGAGCGAATACGCCGACTGATGACCGCGCAGGTTCACATCTACGGGCGCCTTTCCATCGTTCATCGCCAGCATCGCACCGGGTGTTGCGACAAGCTGCTCATAGGCCGTGCGCCCGGTCTGGAAGTTTTCGGCATCCAGCAGCGGTGTGCGCTTCATCGTGTCAAACAGATGCCGGTAGAAGTTGGGAAAGAAGCGAAAGCCGTGTTCGCCCGGGATCAGCTGCTCAACAACTTCAAATTCCACGCGGTTGGACCGACGCCGACCCAGTTCTGTTGATTGATTGAACTTCGGGTCTGCTGATCCCACCACTTCGACCTGCAGACGTTTTTCGAGACTTGGAATGGCGCTTTGCGACGGCATGGCGGCGTTTTGGCGCAAAAGCTCATCACGCACCTCATTCGCCCAATGCTGGGCCAGCTCACGGTTTTCATCAGGTGTGCCATCGGTGTCGGTGTAGCCGGTCACCTTGACAAAAAGGACCTCTCGGATCGCCATCTCTGAATGGGCTTCGTTCAGGAACTGCGTCCAATTGGTATTGGAAAGCTCGATGATCTTGTCCCGGAACTCCCGCAGATAATGATCGTAGGCATCCCGCAGTTGTTTAAGCACACGCGCCAGCTTCACAGCATTCAATGTGCCATAGTCATCCCAGAATTCTGTCCAGTCGCCCGGAGGCGGCAGATCAGGCTCAAGACTGCTGGTCTTGTAGCTGGCCCCCAACTGCTTTGTTGTCTTTTTCTTGGGTTTCTTGAGCCCATGGGCAGCCCGGTCAAACCGGATGGTTTCAAGGAGGGGAAAGCGTGGCTGCGCCTCGGAGAGTTTGGCGCGCCGCAGCGCCATCAGGCATTCCTTTTCGTCCTTGGTATAGCCGGAGAACGTGTCACCATGCAGCTCGTCCACAGAGGCGGGCACGCGGGAATGCTGGTTGGCAGCCAATCCGCCGACCTCGCATTCGTATTCACCGAATTTGCTGCGCGCGGATTCCACGACCTGAACGGTAAATCCGCGTTCAATCAATTCATGCGCTGTTGAGAGCCCGGCAATGCCACCCCCGAAAATCGTGACAACAGGCAATGCAAAGCTGTTTGGATCGTCCGAGAACTGCGCGTTGAACGCCGCGATACTCTCATCATCTGCCGCAATTTCAGCTGTTTTGTCCGCCATGGGTCTCTCCAAATTCCAAGTCTCAAATGCTCACCGTGCAAGATGCCCGCGAAAGTCTTCCAATAGCTCCTGCATCGCCCGGCTGCGTATGGCCCCCCGCAGAAACAATTGGAGGCCCGCCACAAGTCGATCCAGATTTTCAGTTGATCCAATCAGGACAAGCAAATCCTGGTCCAGCGCCTCCCCAATGGTGAGCCTAGCATCGATCAGGTCCGTGATCACCGTTTCCTGAAATTGCGCGGTGACATCGCAATCAGGACTGGGGCCGAACACCTCGATCCGGGGGATGGTGATCCAGACAGTCCCCTGGCTGCGGTCCGACTGGACCGCCAGACGTAACCCGTCACAGCTCTCTTGAATGGACGAATACGCCTGAGGCACATCGCGTGACAAAAGGCGTAGTGCTTGCGTGATATACCAGGGCAAATCACGGCTCTGCACAGTTGATCTCCATCTGCACACGGGCCGCAAAGTCGACATTTTCGCCCGCAACCTGACCGGAGATACGGCAGCGCCCCGCAATTTCGCACAAGGTAGTCAGGCCAAGCCCACGGTCATTGGGCACG
This sequence comes from uncultured Sulfitobacter sp., assembly GCA_964447345.1. Lineage (GTDB taxonomy): Bacteria > Pseudomonadota > Alphaproteobacteria > Rhodobacterales > Rhodobacteraceae > Sulfitobacter. The sequence goes on from CAYUSM010000111.1 coordinate 6,907, forward strand.
CCGATGTGGCCAAACCCCTCAAATGCAACTTCGGCACGCAGATCGGCCCCGAAGCCTTTGGCGTGGATGATCATTTCTTGCGGGACATCCGGCGCGCTGGGGTTCAGCACAAGCGCCATCATGCGCGGGATTTGCAAGGTGTGATCTTGGCGGAGGTGACCATGAGTATCTACAGTGATATCGCGGCCAAAGAATTTCCGGCTTGGTTTGCGGCCCTTCCACAAGATCAGGGACTGTGACCGGGTCACGCCACGGGACTGGTCACTGATCCTTGAATAAACAAGGCACCAATCCACGGCATCGTCCTCTGGCACAATAGTGGCCCATTCCCATGCATATGATCCGCCCCAGGAAAAACACCCCCAATTGCGGTCGTGGTAAGCGGGTGCATTGCATATCTCGCGGGGTTTTCCCTGAACGGTGACAAGCCCTGTCGCCCGGAGATGTGGAACGACCATCCAGCGGACGGCCTCGCGGTCAGAAAGACGCACTGTGTTGGCAACAACCGGGCTGACCGAAGGGGTCAGATCAAGCACAACTGTAATATCCCGCTGTGGCAAGCGGCAGCTGAGATGATAGCCGCTTTCATCCAGCGTCATATGGTTGTCGCCAAAGGAGGCATTGAAACGCCCTGGAACCAATGTGCTCTGATCTGGTGCGAACTCAAGCATGTCGCCATCCCAAAGGCCGGTCGCATAAGACATCAAAACCGTCAGGCGGGGGCGTGTTTCCACGCCTGAACGCGTTCCCAGATGCGAAAAGTTAACAAGCAAATCGAAGTCATCCTGCATGACGCAGAAGTGGCTCCACTCTTTGAACAATGGTCCTCCGGCCGCTTGAACGGGATGATGCCAATAGTCCGCCGTCAGATACTCGGCATAGGACGTCAAAGCTGTTGCGTTGCCCCCCTCCATCCGGCTACCTCAACAGGCTTTCCCGGACGTCGGTGGCGGCAACATGGCTTTCGCCGGCCAGTCTCTGCGCGCGGCGCAACCATCTGCCAAGGTTTGCCTCGAGCGAGAGCACTCCGAGGACGGCCATCAGGACCCGCTCGTCTGCAGGGGTGTCCGCCTCACTGCGCTTGGCAGCCGCCTGCGCGACCCGTCTCAGAAAGTGCTGGTAGCCCAACGTAACCTCAAGAAGATCGTTTTCCCGAGGGGTGGCATCCACTTGGCGGGTGAAAGTTTCACCGGACATCTGGCGTCTCCACTTCGAAGAGTGCGCTGAGAAAGCCATCGTCTTCGCTGTTGGCCGCCATCATGAAGACCGTATCGACCAGTGTGGACGGCAAGACAGCACCATCATCAGGTTCCAGCATCGAAAGGCCCGGCAGGTCGAGCAGGAGACGTGCCTTATGGACAAGCTCGGACTGCTCAAGCTCTTGGCGCGCGGTTGCCCCTGGGGGCGTTTGCGCAAAAGCACGACCTTCGGCCATAAGACCCGCGAAAATGGCCTTGGCTGCGGCGGGATGGGTCAAAACGAACTTTTGGACCATCTGGATCAGGGCGACCGTGTCATCAGCTGGTGCCAGATCAAGCACGGGAAGCCCGTCATCTGTTGCCGCATCAGTCATGCACATCGACCTCGACCCAAAGCCGCATGCAGGATGCCCCTTCGAACGAGAGATCAACCGCGCCTTCCAAGGGGCTCTCAAGTCCACCGACGCAAGCGGAAAGGTCGACGCGACACTTCAACGTGCGCGTTTCGCCTGCGGCAATAGGATGTTCTGCTCCGATCAGTGAAAGTGAGACGCCTTCTACAGGCTGGCCCTTGGCGTCAACAAAGTCCTGGAGGCCGATGGTGAGTGCAGCCGGATGGTCAAAGTGGTTGCGGCAGACAAATCGGCCGCCCGACTGCCCGCCGCGCGGGCATTGGAGAGAGAGAGTGGCCTGCGTGGCAATACGCTGCCTCGTTTCAACCTTCGGTGCCTCCAGAAACTCTGTCACGCGGTCTTTGTGCGCGCGCAATTGCGCCTCGACAGCGGCAATACGGTTTTGCAGCGCATCATAATCCCCCAGAGGGGCCAAAGTTGACGCGAGCGACTTTGCAACGGGTGGGACAGTGGCCTCCTCTGCAGGTGGCAGGGCGTGTGACGCGCCCTGGCCCGCCTCATGGAGCCGCTTTAGCTGCGCGACGATTTCCGTGGTTTTGACGCTTGGGTCTGCTTTCAATTCGCTTTGCTTCATATTCATCTATTTCTTTCAATTAAATCAATGTGTTCTTTGCACGGTAAAGGTGCCAATATCTGACAAGAAACCCCGATGGACAGAGGGCGACAGGTCTGTGAGAAACCGTTCAAGGCCGATCTGAAATTTTCGCGCAAAGCGATTGGCGATGCTGGCCGCGTACTCAAGACTGCCGGATTTCACGATGAGGTTCCGTAGAAATATGACGTCGTCTTTGGTCCGTTCACCGGGCGCGTCATTTTCCATCGCCCTGATCAGCGCGTCGCGCGCGGCGGTGCTGATTTCGCCTTTCGCGGCATAAGCCTCAATGACTTCCAAAGGCGACTGCCTATCCGTACCTTCAAGCGTCGATGGTTGCGCCTTCGCCAGGACAGACAGTGCGTGCCCGCGCTCAGCCGCCGATGCGCAGCGCAGGGCGTGGATCAGAATGAGCGTGTGCTTGCCTTCCCATAAGTCGCCAAACAGATCCTTGCCGTAGGTTTCCTCCTCAGAGGCGAGGTTCAGAAGATCATCCTTGATCTGAAACGCAATACCCAGCGGCACAAAAGTCCAGCCCAGCCGCTGCGCCGCCTCGTCCGAGGCCCCAGCCGCAATGGCACCTACCATCGCCGGCGCGATGAAAGAGTACCAGCCGGTCTTTTTGTGCACCATCCGGATGTAGTCACGGTCGTTCTGATCCCAGGCGTTGTCGCTGATCCAGCGCAGCTCGCTCATCTGGC
>CAYUSM010000112.1:0-9735 GCA_964447345.1 uncultured Sulfitobacter sp.
TCGACTTGGCCGAGATCATTTCATCAATCACGTAGCGACGATCTGTCATGAAACGGCCTGTCCTTAGCCCTTGTAATCATGCGCACAAGGCGCGAGATAGGGCTACCCTGAGCCGTCATGGAAAGCAATGCCGACCCACTCCGAGACCCGAGAGCTGCCCTATTCAGCGGACCAGATGTATGACCTGGTTGCAGATGTCGGCAAATACCCTGAATTCCTGCCCTGGACTGCTGCCGCGCGCATCCGGAGCGATGAGGACAAGGGCGATCACCGGGTCATGGACGCCGATCTGGTGATCAGCTTCAAGGTCTTTCGCGAACGTTTCACCAGCCGTGTGGTTCTTTGGCCTGAAGCACGCAGGATTGATACCGAATACCTGGACGGCCCGTTTCGATACATGAAATCAGACTGGCACTTTGAACCAACAGACACCGGCTGCCGCGTGCACTTCCATGTGGATTTTGAGTTCAGGAACATGGTCTTGCAAGGTATCATTGGGGTAGTTTTCAATGAAGCCATGCAGCGGGTCGTGCGGGCCTTTGAGGACCGTGCGCGCAAGCTTTATGGCAGCGGAGGATAGGTCCGATGACCGGCACGATCACAGATCAACTGTTACGTTTCGTGAAAACCGACGTGCCCGCCGACGCCCTTCAGATGATGCACCTGTCGCTCTTTGATTGGGCGGCCTGCGGGATTGCGGGTGCCCGCGAGGAAGAGTTTGGCGATTTTACCCAGATGCAGATGGCCCTAAGCCGTGGCAGCAATGCGGTTTTGGGGGGCGGAGCGGCGTCTGCGCCGACGGCGGCCTTGATCAATGGCACGCTCAGCCATGCGCTTGACTATGATGACACCCACTTTGGTCACATTGGCCACCCTTCGGTTGCGGTCGTCCCGGCGGTCCTGGCATTGGCTGAGGACATTGGCACAGACCTCGACACATTGGTCGAAGCCGCAACCATCGGCGTTGAGGCTTCCATTCTCGTGGGCCTCTGGCTGGGCCGCAATCACTACCAGATCGGATATCACCAGACGGCTACCGCAGGCGCCTTTGGCGCCACGCTTGGGTGCTGTCGGCTGCTCGACCTTGATCAGCAGACCACACGCCACGCGCTCGGGCTTTGTGCCAGCATGGCCTCTGGCATCAAGGCGCAGTTTGGCACCATGGCCAAACCGCTCAACGCCGGATTGGCGGCGCGCACAGGGGTTGAGGCCGCCCTTTGGGCGCAGGCAGGCATGACAGCAGCGCAGGACGGATTGGCGGGTCCGCTGGGTTTTGGCGATACACATCACGCCTTGGAAACCTCTATCAGGCTGCCCAAGGATTTCTGGAACATCGAAACCATCAGCCACAAGTTTCACGCCTGCTGTCATGGCCTGCACGCCATGCTTGAAGCCTTGAGCGAGGCGGAACTGCAGGCAGATGAGATTGAGAGCCTGCACATTCGCACGCACCCGCGCTGGATGTCGGTCTGCAACATTGCCGAACCCCAGACCGGCTTAGCGGCCAAATTCAGCTATGCGCAAACCGCCGCTATGACCATTCTCGGCCATGACACGGCGGCCATCGCGAGCTTTACCGATGGCATCACCCAAGACCGCGATGTCAAAGCGCTCCGCGCGCGAATTCGCGTGTCAGAGGAGCCGGGACTGTCAGAGACGCAGGCCGAGGTCAGTGTGAAACTGCAGAACGGCGCCATGCGCCGCCTAAGGCACGATTTGCTGGAACCCATGAGCTATGTCACCCGGGCAGAGAAGCTGCGCGCCAAGGCAGCGGCGCTCACGGGCGAGGAGCATGCCATGACCCTTTGGAAGGCCGCGCAGGGATCGGACCTGCGCGGCTTTATCGATCAGCTGGTCATGTCGTAGGCGCGTTCGCCATGCACGCTCAGGTCCAGACCATTCGTCTCGGTCTCCGCATCCACGCGCATTGGGATGACCGCACGGCAGATCAGGGCAATAACGACTGTCACGACAGCCGTGAAGACACCAACAACGGCAAGTGAGCCGAGTTGCGCAGCCCAGGATCCCGCACCAAGTGCTGCAATCATGATCGTGCCAAAAATACCGCCCACGCCATGCACGGCAAAGACATCCAGCGTGTCATCGATCTTGAGCGTGTTCCGGATCAATACGACGGCTTCCTGACACAGCACCCCGGCAATCGCGCCGATTAGCAACGCAGCCCAAGGTTCAACAAAGCCAGAGGCCGGTGTAATGGAGGCCAAACCGGCAATCGTGCCGGTCACGATGCCCACAAGCGAGGCCTTGCCGAACTTGATCTTCTCCCACATCGCCCAGGTCAATGAGGCGGCAGCCGCAGAGATATGTGTGACGGTGATCGCCATCGCAGCACCCCCATCTGCCGCCAATTGCGACCCGCCGTTAAAGCCGAACCAACCAACCCAGAGGAGGGCTGCACCAATCATGACAATCCCGGGATTGTGCGGCGGCTTACTCTGATCCTTCCGCGCGCCCAGCATCATGGCCAGAACCAGCGCTGCGATACCGGCTGTTTCATGCACCACAATGCCACCGGCAAAGTCCTTCACGCCTGTCTCACCAAAGATGCCGCCATCCGCCAGCATCCCGCCGCCCCAGACCCAATGAACCACGGGCGCATAGCACAGCAGCATCCACAGGGCGGAGAACAGCAGCATGAAACCAAAGCTGATCCGTTCCACATAGGCACCAACGATCAGGGCAGGAGTGATGATTGCAAAGGTCATCTGGAAGGCAAAGAACAGGATCTCGGGCAGTGTGCCGCTCAGCGCATCAGCCGCCACACCATTGAGGGCGACTTTACCCAACCCACCCCAAAATCCGCTCTCACCCGGTCCAAAGGCGATGGAGTATCCGGCAAAGAACCACAGCACGGACATCAGGCAGGCAATGGCATAGCAATGCATGAACACGCTGAGCACGTTTCGGGACCGAACAAGCCCCCCGTAAAAGAGCGCCAGCCCCGGTAGGGTCATCAGCAAAACAAGGGCGGTCGCGGTCATGATCCACGCGGTATCAGCGGCATTCATTCAGGGTGTCTCCGGTCAGGTCTTCAAAAAGGTCCGGGCACCTTGTCTATGAGTTGCGCACAGGAAAGGGGCGTAGCGCCAATTTCCTGTGCATTTCTGAAAGTGATGCAGTACTAGGCGCATCATAACGACCAATGACTATTTTTTGGGCAAAGTGAGAATGGCACTCTTAAGGAGCGCCAAGGCACGGTCTCGTGCCGCCGCGCGTACTTTGGCGCGGCCCAACGCGCCGAATTCTTGCGTTTCTGTCGATATGTCACCGCTCCATGCGAGGCCGAAACACACACGCCCTTCCGGCTTGAACTCGGACCCGCCGGGGCCCGCGATGCCGGTAATTGACACGGCGACCTGTGCATCCGAACGCTCCAGCGCCCCGCGCGCCATCTCTGCGGCTACCGCCTCGGATACCGCGCCATGCGCGGACAAGGTGTCGTCTGACACGCCCAGCATCTCGACTTTCGCCGCATTGGTATATGTCACGAACCCACGGTCCATCATGGCCGAGGACCCCGCAATATCTGTCAGGGCCGCTGCCACCATGCCACCAGTGCAGCTTTCCGCGCAGGCCAGCATCACGCCGCGCTCGCCCGTCAATTCAAGCAGTTCTTCCGCGATGCGCATCTAGAGCGCCCCGTGATAGAGCGCTGCCAGCGCCAGGACGCCGAGTGCAGCAAAGACACCCGCAATCACGTCATCCAGCATCACGCCAAGAGGGTCGCCGCGCCTGTCGGCCCAGCCCACAGGGCCAAGTTTTACGATGTCAAAAAAGCGAAAAAGGACAAAGGCCGCGATCCAGCCGGGCCACATGGCCAGGATAGAGATATCCATCGACCAAGCCGCATAGCTGAGCGGCAAGAGCGCAATCCACTGGCCGACCAGCTCGTCGACCACAATTTCGGACGGATCATGGTCATCCGAGCCCGCCGTCATTTGCGAAGTTGCCCACCATCCCTTGAGGAAGGCTGCCACGATCCCAAGCAGAAGGAGAGGAAAGCCGCCAATCACATGCAGCGCCCAGGCCCATGGCAGTGCCACCAGCGATCCCCAGGTGCCGGGGGCAGGACGGATGTATCCGGTCCCCAAGACGGTTCCGATCATGCGTGCCAGCATCACGGTTTCACCAAGGTGGCAGTGGCGATGCAGGCAATCCCTTCGCCGCGTCCGGTAAAGCCCAAACGCTCGGACGTCGTCGCTTTGACTGAAACGCGCCCCATGTCCATGCCCATCAGCTCAGCCATTCGAGCGCGCATTGCCTGTGCATGTGGTCCGATTTTCGGATGTTCGCAGATCAGCGTGCAATCCACGTTTGAAATGCCGAACCCTTCGGTGCGTGCAAGGCTGACGGCATGCTCCAGAAACACCGCGCTTGCCGCCCCCTTCCACTGTGGGTCGGATGGCGGGAAGTGCTGGCCGATGTCCCCTGAGGCCAGCGCGCCATAGATTGCATCCGTAACCGTGTGCATCCCAACATCGGCATCTGAGTGGCCGACCAAGCCGCGATCATGAGGAATTTGCACGCCGCAGAGGATCACGTGATCACCAGGGCCGAAAGCATGAACATCAAAGCCATTCCCGGTTCGGATATCCATCTCGACCTCCAATGCGAGGGGCGCGGATTGCCCCGTTCTCTGCCTATCTAGGCAATGCGGGCCTTCGGCGCAATTGCACAGGCGATTTGCATAAAAATTAGGCATCTTGGTCGGGCGTGACTTTGATTTTAGTGTTGGATCATTGTGACTTCGCCCACGTCTGGATACACCAACTGCAACCGCACAAGGATTAAGCACGTGAGCCCGGTGGCCCTGCCGAATGATCTCAAACCGCCCGTATTGCTGGCCCCGATGGCCGGAATCACTGATCTGCCGTTCCGCAATCTGGTGTCGCGCTTCGGCGCGGGCCTTGTGGTCTCGGAAATGGTGGCAAGTCAGGAGCTGCTCGCACGTCGCCCCGGCACAAGAGAGAAGGCCGAACTGGGTCTTGGTGTCGAAGGCACGTCCGTGCAGATCGCAGGCCGTGAGGCCGCGCCCATGGCTGAAGCGGCACGGATGATTGCAGATCAGGGCGCGCGGATCATCGACATCAACATGGGCTGCCCAGCCAAGAAGGTAACAAACGGGGCGTCAGGGTCGGCATTGATGAAGACACCTGATCATGCGCTGCGCCTGATCGAAGCGGTTGTTGAGGCGGTGGATGTACCCGTGACCCTCAAAACCCGCCTTGGTTGGGACGAAGAGATGCTCAACGCTCCGATCATCGCGAAACGGGCAGAGGCGGCAGGTATCCAGATGATCACCATCCACGGACGGACACGCTGCCAGTTCTACAAGGGCCGCGCCAACTGGCGTGCCATCGCGCGGGTGAAATCTGCCGTGAAAATTCCTGTGATCGCAAACGGTGACATCACATCGTTGGGTGCAGCCCGTACCGCTCTGGCGCATTCGGGTGCTGATGGCGTGATGATCGGGCGTGGCGCGCAGGGCCAGCCCTGGCTGCTGGCGCAGGTGGCGCATGATCTTTACGGCACACCAGCGCCAGAGGTGCCCCAGGGCAATGACTTCGCCGACATGGTGTTGGGTCACTATGACGCCATGCTCAGCTTCTATGGCGCCGACCTTGGTGCGCGCGTCGCCCGCAAGCATCTGGGCTGGTACATGGATACCGCAGGCACACCCGCTGATCTGCGGCGCGCTGTCCTGACTGCGCCCACACCAGATGATGCCAAGCGCTTGATCGCTCCAGCCATGCACCTCAGCGACACGCAGGTGGCCGCATGAACTCGGACCGCCGCATCTGGGCCTCTTTGCCCATCCCCACCTTGCTGATCGCCCCTGACGACACGATTGAGGACGCAAACCCCGCCGCCGAAGGTTTCTTCAACGCCTCAGCCAAAGCCGTCATCGGGGTGCCTGTCTGGGACATGGTTGCGGTAGATTACCCCTTGGAAGACGCGTTCATCCGCGCCCGCGACAGTGAGACAGCGCTCTTTGTCAACGATGTCGACGTCGGCTCCGGCCAGCGCGCGCCGCAGAAGTCCGCGCTGCAGATTGCGCCGCTCTCCGGCATGCCGGGCCACATGCTGATGATGATCTCTGCCCGCGAGCTTTCGGGTCGGATGACCCAAAACCATTCTGTGAAATCCGCCGCCAAGTCCGCCATCGGCATGGCCGAAATGCTGGCCCACGAGATCAAGAATCCTTTGGCGGGCATCACGGGGGCTGCACAGCTTTTGTCCATGAACCTGGGGGCGGAGGAGCTGGAATTGACCGACCTGATCGTGGCTGAAAGCCGCCGCATCGTGAAGCTGCTGGATCAGGTCGAACAGTTTGGCAACCTTACAGAGCCCGTGCGCAAGCCGGTCAACCTGCATGATGTGCTGGACCGTGCCCGCCGCTCCGCGCTTCTGGGCTTTGGCGCGCAGATGAAAATCATCGAGGATTACGACCCCTCGCTGCCACCAGCACTTGGCGACAAGGACCAACTGCTGCAAGTCGTGCTCAATCTGCTCAAGAACGCCTCCGAGGCGGCGGGCGAGGGGGGCGGTACCATCCGTCTGCACACCTATTTCGAACACTCCTTCCGCATGCGGCGCGCTGATGGTTCCGGCCAGTCGCTGCCTTTGCAGATCGAAATCATCGACGATGGCCCGGGACTGCCTGACAAGATCAAGGGCGACATCTTTGATCCTTTCGTCTCAGGCCGTGAAAACGGCACCGGTCTTGGCCTCGCGCTTGTCTCCAAGATCATTTCCGAACACGACGGCTGGATTTCCGTGGACAGCGTCCCGGGCCATACCGTCTTTCGCATTTCACTGCCCCGCGCCCCCGCGGCCAAACCGTCCCCCAAAAAGGAGAGCTGACCCATGGATGGCACCGTTCTTGTTGCAGACGATGACCGCACGATCCGCACTGTCCTGACACAGGCCCTGACCCGTGCGGGCTGCAAGGTGCATGCTACCTCCAGCCTCACGACGCTGATGCGCTGGGTGGGTGAGGGGCGCGGCGACGCGGTGATCACTGATGTCGCCATGCCCGACGGCAATGGGTTGGAGATGCTGCCCAAGATCAGCCAGGACCGGCCTGATTTGCCTGTCATCGTGATTTCGGCTCAGAACACGATCATGACGGCGATAAAGGCGGCAGAGGCGGATGCCTTTGACTATCTGCCCAAACCTTTCGATCTGCCCGATCTGATGAAGCGCACGGCACGCGCGCTGAACCGCAAGGACAGCGCCCCGCGTCCGGCTGCCGTCAATCCGGGCTCTGATGCGGACCGTGATGACCTGCCGCTGGTGGGCCGCACGCCAGTCATGCAGGCGCTTTACCGTCTGGTCGCACGGGTGATGAACACCGATTTGCCGGTGCTCATCTGGGGCGAAAGCGGCACGGGCAAGTCCCTGATCGGCAAGGCCATCCACGATTTCTCAGACAGACGCACGTTGCCCTTTGTTACCGTTACCGGCGCAGACCTTCAGGACATCGAAGGGCCTGCGCGGGTTCTGGCACGCGTGCGGGGCGGCACGTTGCTGATCGACGAAATCGCGGACATCTCGCTTGAGGTGCAGGCACGCATCGCGCGCATGATGGATGCGCCGGGGGAATACACGCCGCGCTTTCTGGCCACCAGCCAGTCTGATCTGGCCGAAGCGATGAAAGCGGGCACCTTGCGCCGAGATCTGTTCTATCGCCTGTCCGGGGCGACCGTTCATGTCCCTTCGCTGCGGGACCGGGTCGAGGATATCGAGCTGCTGGCCTACCATTTCCTTGAACGCTCTGACGCAAGCAACGGTCCACCCCGGCGCCTGTCCGAAGGAGCAAGCAAGGTCTTTGCCAATTACTCATGGCCTGGCAACGTCCGCCAGCTTGAACACGCGATGCGCCAGCTCGCGCTGACCAGCCGGGCCCCGGAAATCAGTCAGGCAGAGGCAGAGCAGGTTCTGGGTGCACAACCCGCGCCCGAACCTGTCCACGCGCAGGCCAACACCGAACGCCTCGGCGCATCGGTAGAGCGGCACCTGCGTCGTTACTTTGATCAACACGGTTCCATGCTACCGCCCCCAGGCCTCTACGCACGTATCCTACGCGAGATTGAGGCGCCGCTTATCGAGATTTCTCTTGCCGCCACGTCCGGGAATCAGGCGAAGTGCGCGGACCTTTTGGGCATCAACCGGAATACCCTGCGCAAAAAGATCACCGATCTGGATATTGAGGTGACAAGGGGCCGCAAAATGATGTAAAACCGCCACATAACCGTGGCCAACATGTATCAGCCAAATGCTGAGCCTGTTCAGGACCACATAATATGGCGGTTGGTGCCTGCGCGCACCACATCATCGGTGAGGACAGCGGGTGGCAACCCTGTCACGCAGTTTCAGCGTTGAAAGATTGGGCCGTTTGCGGCGCATCAAGCGTGTGCGCAACCTTGCCACGCTCAGTCTTGTGGTTCTTGGCCCCGTATTGGCCATGATGACCTACCTTGTCCTGGGTCCCATGGGGCAGGGCGCTGGTACACTCGCCCTTCGCCTCGTTCTGCTTGCCGATCTTGTTTATGTACTGCTGGTCGCGGCCCTTGTGCTTTATCAGGTGGCCCGCCTGATCGCCGCCCGGCGCGCCAAGTCTGCCGGATCACGGCTTCACCTGCGGTTGACCGGTGTTTTTGCGCTGATGGCGCTGATCCCGACAGTCACAGTCGCGGTCTTTGCCGGCCTCACAGTGAACGTTGGTCTTGAGGGCTGGTTTTCGGACAGGGTGCGCGGCGTCGTGGGATCGTCTTTGGCCGCGGCACAGGCCTATGAAGCCGAACAGCGCGGCGATCTGATGTCTGACGCACAGGCCCTTGCCCGCAGCATCGACAACGCGCGCAACCAGGGCATCCTGCTCAGCGACAGCGCCCTTTTGGGGGAGGGTCAGCGCCAGATACAACGCGGCTTGCGCGAAGCCTATCTTATTGACGGAACAGGGCAAATCCGCGCCCGAGGTGATCGATCCTACCTGTTTGACTACGAACAACCTTCACCAGATCAGATCGAGCAGGCCGCCGCAGATGGGCTGATGGTCATCGAAGACTGGTCCAACAACGAATTCCGCGCCCTCGTGCCGATGCAGTCTTTTGTGGACCGATACCTTTATGTCAGCCGTGATGTGGACGGGGAAATCCTGTCTTTGTTGGATGAAACGACGGAAACCGTGCGCCTTTATCAGCAGCTTGAATCCGAACGCGGACGCCTGCTCTTTAACTTCGGACTTCTTTACCTGGGATTTGCCGTCATTCTCATTCTCGCCGCAGTCTGGCTGGGCTTGTGGTTTGCGGAACGGCTCTCTGTTCCGGTGGGCCGTCTCACCGGCGCGGCCCAGCAGGTGGGTGCAGGCAACCTTAATGTGCAGGTGCGCGAAGAAGACGGCGATGATGAGATCGCGATGCTCAGCCGCTACTTCAACCAGATGACCAAGCAGTTGCAGGGCCAGCGCGAAACGCTGCTCGACAACACCCGCCAGATTGAGCGCCGCCGACGTCTGTTCGACTCTGTGCTGAGCTCTGTGACATCCGGTGTGGTAGGTCTGGACCCCGAAGGCCGGGTGACCTTCGTCAACCGCTCCGCCATGCGCCTGCTGAACTGGTCCGAAGATCAGCAATCCGTCGCACTCGCTGTCGCCATTCCCGAATTCGGACCACTGTTCGAAACCATATCTTCCGGCCGCGGCGAGGTTGC
>CAYUSM010000113.1:0-9665 GCA_964447345.1 uncultured Sulfitobacter sp.
AAAGCCGCGCTCCATCATGACGCGCATGAAATCCGATTTGGGGTGGTAGGTCATCGTACTTGCCTCTGAGCCGGGTTGCGGGGCATCTATAGGCGCAAGGATGGTCAGATAAAAGACCTCTCGGGTAAGGGATGCGGGCAATGGGCAGAGCGATCAGCAAAGAGGGGCCGGTCAAGGCCCTTGGGGCGATGTCCGGGACCTCTTTGGATGGGGTTGACGCGGCCGTTCTGGAGACAGACGGGAGGGCCATTCTGGCCTTTGGGCCAACGGCCTACCGCAGCTATGATGTTGACGAACGGACAGTGATCGCCGCTGGGCTGGGCCGCTGGCAGGGGCCGGAGGTGCAGGCGGCGGCGGCTGTTGTAGAGACGGCGCATCTGACGCTTCTGGCAGAGTTCGCTGACATTGAACTGATCGGGTTTCACGGACAGACCCTGGCCCATGCCCCACGCGCTCAAGGCACGTTGCAGGTGGGTGACGGAGCAGTTTTGGCAGATGCACTGGGCGTGCCGGTGGTTTGGGACTTCCGTTCGGCCGACGTGGAACTGGGGGGCGAAGGCGCACCTTTGGCACCGTTCTTTCACCATGCTTGCGCGCGGTACGCGGGCATGACGTCTCCGGTGGCGTTTCTCAATCTTGGGGGTGTGGGCAATCTGACCTGGGTCGACGCCGGAGTAGAGCGCCCGGAGACGGCAGGTGCGCTGTTGGCCTTTGACACAGGGCCTGCCAATGCGCCGCTCAATGATCTTATGCAGGTGCGATTGGGCCAGCCTTACGACGCAGGCGGAAAGCTGGCGGCGACCGGGACCGTTGAGCAGGGCGCTTTGGAGCTTTTTCTGGCGGAACCTTTCTTTGCGCGGATGCCACCAAAATCCCTCGACCGCAATGATTTTGCAGAGATGGTGGGATTGGTTGGTGAGTTGTCGGACGCAGATGCCGCCGCAACGCTGACTGCGATGTGCGCCGCGGGTGTGGCCGAAGCGATGCAGCACTGCCCCAGCCCGCCTTCACGGGTGCTGGTCACGGGAGGCGGGCGTCACAATCCGGTGCTGATGAAGATGTTGAGCGTTTCTCTGGATTGTCCCGTTGGCCCGGTAGAGGAGATCGGCCTGGATGGAGACATGCTGGAGGCACAGGCCTTTGCGTTTCTGGCGGTCCGGGTCGCCCGTGGTTTGCCGACGTCCTGCCCGGGAACGACGGGGGTTCAGGCGGCAGTTGGTGGGGGTACCGTGAGCATGCCTGCGGCAGCGCAGGCGTGAAGTAAGGTCTGATCTCGGTTGAGGTCTTCCTTTTCCAGGTCTTGGCTGATTGAGGCTTAGTCACTGATGGGCCCGGTACGGGTGCTGTCGGAACGGGAGACCGCGATCTCTTTTAGCGGTTGAGGTAGCGCATGGCTTCTTTTGCGGCGAAGGGTTTCATCGCGCTGCCGTGCTTGTCGATGAAGGCGCGTGTCCGGTCAGAATCGTGTTTTGAAAGTTCACGCAGCCACCAGGCGATGGCCTTTTGGATAAACCAGTCGCGGTCCGGTACCAGCTCTTCTGCCCAACCCAAGATGCGATCACGGGCGGCCAGCTCAGCGGGCTTGGGGTGGTTTTGCTTGGTCCAGGGGAGGGTGATGACCAGCGCGGCCCGGCGTGTCCACATGTGATCAGACTGCACCCAGGGCGCGACTTCATCAAGGCGGGAAGGGTCCCAGACCAGCCGTTTCTGACCGGCCATGCAGGCATGATCGGCGATGGCCCAGCTGTCGAAATCCGGTGGCCAAGAGGCGATCAGCCGCCAGGCCGAGGTGTCATCTGGACGGATGCGGGCCTGTGTCAGTAGTTTGGCTGCTGCCAGTCGGCCCTCGTAAATGTTGGTCTGCCAAAGCGCGTCTGAAAGCGCGACGCGGCTTTCGGTCTCAAGCTCCTTGCGCCACTCTTTGGTCAGCGCATCAACCTGTGGGTTGGCGAGGCCGAGGTATTCGCGATCTACCTTGTGATACTTGTGCATCTCGGCTGCGCGGGCAGGGTCCGCGATGGCGCGCAGCTGCGCCAGATAGGGCTCATGCACCGGTGTCGTCCAGAATGTGCGTTGGGAAACCGTCGATGGAGTGGCTGTTTTTGTCCCATGACGCGCGAATGCCATCGGCCCCTTTTCCTTCGGTGTAGGTTTTCAGCACGTCACGGGGGCCCTTGGGCTCGTAGTAAGGTACGGCCCAGCCGCAGGAGGTTTGCACAAGGTCAACGGTCAGGTCGAAGATCTGCCGTGCCCCGTGAGTGGGAGTGAATTGGGCGTTGAGCGGTTCAAAGTCTGCATCACGCGGATGCAGGGTGCGGGCGGAACCGTAGATGCGCAGGACAAGAGGACGCGTTTCAAATCCGCACCACATGAGTGTCATGCGGTTCACCCTTGCCAGATGGGCTGCAGTTTCGTTGCCCGAGCCTGTCCAGTTCTGCCAGACAATCCGGTTAGGGCCCATGACGCGCAGCGTGTCCATGCCCTTGGGTGAGATATTTACGCGGCCCTTATCCGCGGCCGTGCCGCAAAAGAACAGATGCTGGGCTTCGATGAACTGACGGTGGTCGTCGGTGATCTGGTCGAACTGCTTGGCCATCAAGACCTCCGCGTTGTGCTACTCCACAGTCACAGACTTGGCGAGGTTGCGAGGTTGGTCAACATCCGTCCCCTTGGCCACCGCGGTATGATAGGCCAGAAGCTGTGCGGGCACGGCGTAAAGGATAGGGCCCAGAATGTCCGCGATCTTGGGCATTTCGATGAAGGACCAGACCCCTTCGGAGGCCTCTGCCAACCCTTCGGAATCTGACACCAGTACCACCTTGCCTTTGCGCGCCATGACTTCTTGCATGTTGCTGACGGTTTTGTCGAAGAGCGCGTCTTTTGGGGCGAACACGATAACGGGCACGTCTTCATCCACCAAAGCGATCGGGCCGTGTTTCAGCTCACCTGATGCATAAGCTTCAGCGTGTATATAGCTGATTTCTTTTAGTTTAAGCGCCCCCTCTAAAGCGAGGGGGAACATCTGGCCCCGGCCAAGGAAGAGCACGTCGCGCGCGTTTGACAGCTTCTGGGCGGCGTCGCGCATGGCGCCATTCTGCTCAAGCGCCGCGTTGATGATCCCCGGCAGGCTGCGCAGTGCTGCGACATGTTCAGCCAAGGCTTTTGCGTCCAGAACCCCCCGATCCTGCGCGGCCTTGAGCACCAGCAGCAGCAAAACGGTAAGCTGGCAGGTAAACGCCTTGGTCGAGGCCACACCGACCTCGACCCCGGCATAGATCGGCAGCGCGAGATCGCTTTCACGGGCAATGGAGGATTCCGGCACGTTGATCACGGACAGGATTTTGTCAGCCTTGCCCTCACAGTAGCGCAGCGCGGCCAGTGTGTCCGCTGTTTCGCCCGACTGGCTGACGAACATGGCAAGGGTCCGCGATGGGATCGGCGGTTCGCGGTACCGGAACTCAGAGGCCACATCGACCTCAACCGGCAGGCGGGCAATCTGTTCGAACCAATACTTGGCGGTCAGGCAGGCGTAGGAGGCGGTGCCGCAGGCGACCATTGTGATGCGGTCGATTTTGGTAAAGTCGATCCCGCCGTCGGGCAGGCGGATCTCGCCATCGTCGGAGAGGTAGCGGGAAAGCGCATTTGCGATCACGATCGGTTGTTCAGCGATTTCCTTGGCCATGAAATGCTTGTGACCGCCCTTGTCGATCCGGGTCGAGTCGATCTCGATTTGTTTGATGGCGCGGTTTGCCAGGGTGCCGTTTTTGTCGGTGATATCGACAGAGGTGCGGGTGACGACGGCAACGTCCCCGTCTTCGAGATAGGAGATGCGACTGGTCAGCGGCGAAAGCGCGATGGCGTCCGAACCCACGAACATTTCGCCGTCACCATAGCCGATGGCAAGAGGCGGGCCGCTGCGCGCAGCGACGATCAGATCGTGTTCACCGTCGAACATGAAGGCAAGGGCAAAAGCCCCCTCAAGCCGGGCCACGGTCCGTTTGGCGGCTGTTGCGGCGTCATCCCCTTCCTGCATGTGTTTCTGGGTCAGCAGGGCCACGGTTTCCGTATCGGTTTCGGTGACGATTTCGATGCCGGCGGCGCGGACTTCTTCGCGCAATTCGCGGAAGTTTTCGATGATGCCGTTGTGCACAACCGCGACTTTACCTGCCTGGTGTGGGTGCGCGTTGGTCACAGTTGGTGCGCCATGGGTGGCCCAACGGGTGTGGCCGATGCCCGACTTTCCGGCCAGCGGTTCGTGAACCAAGAGATCTGAGAGGTTCACAAGCTTGCCGACGGCGCGGCGACGCTCAAGATGGCCGTCGTTCACAGTGGCGATTCCGGCGCTGTCATATCCGCGGTATTCGAGGCGCTTGAGCGCTTCAACCAGAATGGGCGCGACCTCGTGGTCCCCGAGAACTCCAATAATTCCACACATAATCAGCTGCCTCTTTGCAATTTTGCTTTTTTGGCTTTCAGTATTTCAAATAGCTTTCGTGCCATGCCGGGCTTTTCGACCTGAGGCGCGCGGGCAAGCGCAAGCGCGTCAGGCTCCACATCCGAAGTGATGACAGAGCCGCTGCCGGTCAATGCGCCGTCGCCGATGGACACCGGCGCGACGAGCATGGTGTTGGAGCCGATGAAGGCACCTGCACCTATATGCGTATGGTGCTTCATCACGCCGTCATAGTTGCAGGTGATGGTGCCTGCGCCGATGTTGGCGGCAGCCCCGATGGTCGCATCGCCGATGTAGCTGAGATGGTTGACCTTGGCCCCTTCAGCGATCTGGGCGTTCTTGATTTCGACGAAGTTACCGATGCGCACATTCTCTGAAAGCTCGGCACCCGGGCGGAGGCGGGCGTAAGGGCCGATGGTGGCCCCGCGCGAGACGTGGCAGCCTTCGAGATGCGAAAAGGCGCGGATGGTCGCGCCGCTTTCCACGGTGACGCCCGGGCCGAAAACGACGTTTGGTTCAATCAGGCTGTCGCGACCAATGACGGTGTCACGGGCGAGGAACACGGTTTCCGGGGCGACCAGCGTCACACCGTCTTCCAACAGTGCCCAACGTGCGCGTGTTTGGAAGTCGGCCTCGGCGCGGGCCAGCTCAGTGCGGGCGTTGATGCCGACGGTCTCCCACTCTGCGCAAGTCACGGCGGTGGCCGAGAGACCCCGGGCGCGTGCGATTTCAACGATATCTGTAAGATAGTACTCTTCGGAGGCGTTCTGATTGTCGACGGCATCGATGAGATCGAAGAGCAGGTCGGCTTTGCATGCTACCACCCCGGAATTGCAGAGTGTGATGGTGCGTTCCTGCTCTGAGGCGTCCTTGAACTCGACAATCCGGTCGAGTTGTTGGCCGTCCATGACCAGACGGCCATAGCGCGCGGGATCTGCGGCTTCAAAACCGAGGATGACGACATCGTTTTGCCCAAGCGCGTCATGCATCTTTTCCAAGGTTTCGGCCTGAATAAAGGGCGTGTCTCCATAAAGGACCAACGCCATGCCATCAAAACCTTGCAGGGCCGGGCGGGCCTGTGCGACTGCATGGGCCGTGCCCAGTTGTTCGGTCTGTTCCACGACCTTGATGCGCGCGTCATGGGCCAGCGCGACGGCGCGGACCTGATCGGCACCGTGGCCTGCGACCACAACCGTCTGTGCAGGCTCCAGTGTTTCGCCAGAGGCCAACGCATGGATCAGCATGGGCTCACCCGCAATGGGGTGAAGGACTTTTGGCAGGTCCGAATTCATCCGGGTGCCTTTGCCTGCGGCCAGGATGATCAGGGCGGTCTTCATATGCTACTCGTGCTTCTTGTCTTTGCCTCTCTTTACGCGCTTGGCAGGAACGCGCAAGTCTGGCAGGGATCAAACAAGGTTGCGACTTGCAACATGACGGGGCGGGATTCCGCCCGTGGAGGGTATACGTGAAGACAGTGGTTTTTGACCTCGACGGGACATTGGCGGACACCAGTGGTGATCTGATTGCCGCCGCCAACACATGTTTTCGCGACATGGGTGCGGGTGACCTTCTGGATGCGCGGGCGGATGCGGGCACCGCGCTGCGCGGGGGGCGTGCGATGCTGCGGCTGGGGTTGCAGCGGCTAGGGCGTGCTGAAGAAGAGCAGACAATTGATGCCTATTACCCCATGCTGTTGGAGGCCTACGCGGCCGACATCGATACCCATACCTTTCTTTACCCCGGCGCGATGGAGGCGGTTGCGACCCTTAAGGACGGTGGCTATGGCGTGGCGATCTGCACAAACAAGCCCGAAGGTCTGGCCGAGACGTTGCTCACGCGCCTGGGTGTACGGGATGCCTTTGACGCGATGCTGGGGGCGGATACGCTTGCGGTGCGCAAGCCTGATCCGGAGCACCTTTTTGAAACCGCGCGCCGGGCGGGTGGGCATCCCGACAAATGTGTGCTGATCGGAGACAGTGATACCGACCGAAAGACGGCGCGGGCGGCGGGCGTGCCCTGCGTGCTGGTCACATTCGGCCCGGCGGGCGGGGACATGGCGGCGCTTGAACCCGAAGCTTTGCTGCACAGGTACGGTGATCTGCACGGCATCGTGGTGGGGCTGCTGGGCGAGGCTGCAGCATGACGGAGGTTTTCAAAGGCAGCTTCACACAGCAGGAACCGATCCCCGAAGCAGGTATTGAGGCGGCGGTCGCCGTGATGCGCTCCGGTCGGTTGCATCGGTACAATACGGTACCGGGTGAAGTGGCAGAGACAGTGCTGCTGGAACAGGAGTTTGCTGCCGAGGTTGGGGCAAAGTTCTGTCTCGCCGTGGCTTCTGGTGGCTATGCGATGGCCACGGCGCTGCGGGCCATTGGTGTGAAGCCCGGGGACAAGGTTTTGACCAATGCCTTTACCCTGGCACCGGTGCCGGGCGCGATTGCGGCGGTGGGTGCGGTGCCGGTGTTTGTTGGAGTCACCGAGCAACTGGTGATCGATCTCGACGACCTTGAGGCCAAGGCCGACCAGGCGGCCGTGCTGCTGCTGAGCCACATGCGCGGGCATTTGGCAGACATGGAAGCGCTGATGGCACTTTGTGACCAGGCGGGCGTCACCGTCATCGAGGATTGCGCACATACGATGGGAGCGGCATGGAAAGGTGTGCCATCAGGCACCCAAGGCAAGGTCGGTTGCTATTCGTGTCAGACCTACAAGCACATCAACTCTGGTGAAGGCGGGCTCTTTGTGACCGATGATGCGGAAGTCGCCGCGCGCGCGGTGATGCTCTCGGGCTCATACATGCTTTACGAGAAACATCTGGCCGGGCCACCCAAGGAGGCCTTTGAGACCATCCGCTATGAGACGCCAAATATCTCGGGCCGGATGGACAATCTGCGTGCGGCGATCCTGCGTCCGCAATTGCGGGATTTAAAGACGCAATGCGCGCGGTGGAACGAGCGGTACTTCGAGATCGAGAGAGGGTTGAGGAATACGCCCGGGCTGACCGTGATCGAGCGACCAGAAGAGGAGAGCATTGTGGGGTCCTCCATTCAGTTTCTGCTGAAAGGTTGGGACACGGCGGAGGTGGAGCAGGTGATCGGGCGCTGTGCGGCACGGGGCGTGGAACTGAAGTGGTTCGGAGGGGCGGAACCTGTGGGTTTTACCAGCCGCTATGACAGCTGGCGCTATGTGGATGCCCCGCGCATGCCTGAAAGTGACAAGGTCCTGGCGGGTATCGTCGATATGCGGGTGCCACTGACGTTTTCGCTGGAGGATTGCGCGCTGATCGCGCGGATCATCAAGGCGGAGGTGGGGGCGGTCTATCAGGCGGCTCATTAGCCCTGTCGGGCTGCTGCGCCGTGGAAGAGGAGGCTGCGGGTCTCACCATCCCAGAGATGCACCCGCCCTTGATTGATCCCCTGTCTGGCGCAAATCAGGTCGCTTCCCAACGAAAATCGGCGTATCCCCTGAAGGGGCCCCTCGTCGATTTTCATTGGCAACCGGCCTGCTTCACGCCCGACCTGTGCTCAAGCAAGGGCGGCTCCATCCCAGAGATCGGTTCAGAACGTCAGCGTAGTATGGGTACCGACATCAGGCTGGCTTTTGGTGGCGTTGGCCTTGGCGACTTCGAAGAGGAACTTCAGGCTGCCGCCGGTGATCCAGACCTCTGCGGTGCTGAGATCGAAGCGCAGCAGTTGAATGTCGCTGTCCTGGCGACCGTCCTCGAACCATGCGGCGGCAAAGCCGGACCAAATGCGGTCAAGCTGGGCGGTATCGGCTGAGCGGACCAGTTGGCCGTCAATACGGGCATAAAGCTGCTCATCCGGTGACGAGATGAGGTATTGCGCACTGACCGGGTTGATCGCGGCTTCACCCAGGTCGGTGTCTTTGGCCGTGATGAACCACAGTGATGTGCTGTTGTCCGCGTCATCCACGTGATGTGTCATGGGTACGGCGGGTGCGCCATCTGCGCTGAGCATGCCGCTGCGGGTGTCTTTGAGGCGGTCCCAGAAGTCTGCCTTGATGTCTTTGGTCATTGTCCATGTCTCCGGTTAAGCTTGATTTGAAGAGCAACGGCTTATTGCTTGGCTTTGTTCCGGTCCTGATGCTCCATGCGCGTTGGAAGCTTGACCGGCGCGGGTCTTGTCGGTAAGTAATGAACAAGTGTTCATTAAATTGGTTTGGGGAGGCAATCCATGTTCACCGCCAGCATGAAATTCGATCTGGGTGAAGACACCGAAGCCATGCGCGAGATGGTGCACCGTTGGGCGCAGGAGCGGGTGAAACCCATGGCGGCGGACATCGACAAGAACAATGAATTTCCGGCCGAGTTGTGGACGGAGATGGGAGAGCTGGGCCTGCTTGGTGTGACGGTGCCTGAGGAATACGGCGGCTCCGGGATGGGTTACGTCGCGCACACAGTTGCGGTTGAGGAAGTTGCGCGGGCTTCCGCCTCCGTCTCCTTGTCATATGGCGCGCATTCGAACCTCTGCGTGAACCAGATCAAGCTCAACGGAACAGATGAACAGCGCCAGCAGTATCTGCCAAAGCTTTGTTCTGGAGAGCATGTGGGCGCGCTGGCGATGTCGGAGCCCTCGGCGGGCAGTGATGTCGTGTCGATGAAACTGCGCGCAGAGAAGCGGAACGATCATTACCGGCTGAACGGCAACAAGTACTGGATCACCAATGGTCCCGACGCGCAGACGCTGGTGGTCTATGCCAAAACCGATCCGGATGCAGGTTCGAAAGGGATCACGGCTTTTCTGATCGACAAGGACATGAAGGGGTTCAGCACCTCACCGCATTTCGACAAGCTGGGAATGCGCGGGTCGAACACCGCCGAGCTGATCTTTGAAGACGTCGAAGTGCCTTTCGAGAATGTGCTGGGTGAAGAAGGGCGCGGAGTTGCGGTGTTGATGTCCGGCCTTGATTACGAGCGCGTCGTGCTGGCGGGCATCGGCCTGGGGATCATGGCGGCCTGTCTGGATGAAATCATGCCCTATATGGCCGAGCGCAAGCAGTTCGGGCAGCCCATCGGGAATTTTCAGCTGATGCAGGGCAAGATGGCCGACATGTATACGGCGATGAATTCTGCCCGCGCTTACGTCTATTCGGTCGCACAGGCCTGTGACCGGGGCGACGTGACCCGTCAGGATGCGGCGGCCTGCTGTCTTTATGCCTCGGAACAGGCCATGGTGCAGGCGCATCAGGCGGT
>CAYUSM010000114.1:0-9652 GCA_964447345.1 uncultured Sulfitobacter sp.
GGCCCACCCGGTCGCGTCCGTATTTCTCCTGCACGTAGCGGATCACCTCTTCGCGCCGGTCCATACAGAAGTCGATGTCGAAGTCGGGCATGGACACCCGTTCCGGGTTCAGGAAACGTTCAAACAGCAAGGAGTATCGAAGCGGGTCAAGATCGGTGATCAAGAGCGCGTAGGCCACCAGTGAGCCCGCACCCGACCCCCGTCCGGGCCCCACGGGAATGCCCTGATCCTTGGCCCATTTGATGAAGTCGGCCACGATCAGGAAGTAACCGGGAAAGCCCATCCCTTCGATAATTCCCAGCTCAAAATCCAGCCGCTTTTGATAGTCTTCCACCGGCGCGGACGGCTCAATAATTGCAAGCCGGGCACGCAGCCCCTCTTCCGACTGACGGCGCAGTTCAGCCACCTCGTCATCGGCAAACTTCGGCAGGATCGGTTCCCGCCGATAGGCCATGAAAGCGCAGCGCTTGGCGATCTCGACCGTGTTCTCTATGGCCTCGGGCAGGTCCGCAAAGAGGGTGATCATCTCCGCTTCGGATTTGAAGTAATGCTGCGCGGTCAGCCGCCGCCGGGCGTCCTGCTGATCCACATAGGCCCCTTCGGCAATACAGATCAGCGCATCATGGGCCTCATACATTTCTGACTTGGGAAAGTAGACGTCATTGGTCGCAACCAGCGGGATGTCCATCGCATAGGCCATCTCGACCAGCCCCCGCTCGGTCAAACGCTCCGCTTCAGGCTGACCGCCCTCCCCCGGATGCCGCTGCAGTTCAACGTAAAGCCTGTCGCCGAAACAACTCTGCAGCCTTGCCATCAGCGCCTCTGCCGCGGGCCGCTGGCCCTGCTGCAAAAGCCGCCCAACGGGCCCGTCCGGGCCACCGGTGAGGCAAATCACATCTGGCGCATTTGCTTCCAGTTCCTGCAGCGTGACCTGCGGCAGCTGCCCGCCCTTGTCTACGTAGAGACAGCTGTTGAGCTTCATCAGATGCTCATAGCCTGCTTCGCTCTGCGCCAGCAGCACGACAGGTGCGGGATCGCGCGGCTTCTCTCCGGGCCCCACGTCCACATAGGCCAGGTCCACCTGACATCCCATGATGGGCTGCACCCCCGCGCCCGCCATCCCGACCGAGAATTCAAGGGCCGCAAACATGTTGTTGGTGTCAGTCAGCGCCAAGGCTGGCATGCCCGCATCCACACACATCTGCGGCAGTTTTTTGAGCCGCAGCGCGCCCTCCAGCAGGGAGTATTCTGAATGCGTGCGCAGATGAATGAATCGGGGAGTTTTTGTCATGAAGGCGACCTTATCCTCCGTCCCCGTCCGCGACCAGATATCGTGTCACCCTTGGCGCCCAAATTCAAAGCAGGATCGCATCAACACTCTGTCGAAGCTACGAAATTTTCTGCACTTCACTGCCCGAAGTGTTACCTTGGTCCACCACCAGATCGCATTTCACCTTGCCAGCCGATGCCACCCTGACTAGCCTAATTTCACCCATGCCCGCGGCCTGCGTTCTACGCCGCATCGAACGCGCCGCATCTCGGGCAAGCCTGGTACCGCGGCAGGACAGACATGGACATCACGTTTCTTCTCAACGGAGAGACCGTGGCGCTTTCCGGCGTCTCCCCCACCACAACCCTTCTCGACTGGCTCCGCGAGGACCGGCACCTGACCGGCACCAAGGAAGGCTGCAATGAAGGGGACTGCGGGGCCTGCACGGTGATGGTCACCGATGCGGAAGGCTCTCGTGCGCTCAACGGCTGCATCCTGTTCCTACCGCAGGTGAACGGCAAGCACGTGACAACCGTCGAAGGCCTCGCCGCGCCTGACGGCACATTGCACCCCGCCCAGCAAGCCATGATCGACCTGCATGGCAGCCAATGTGGGTATTGCACCCCCGGCATTGTCGTCTCCATGGCCACCGCCCATCTCAACGGTGCAGCCGACCATGACGTCCAGCTTTCCGGCAACCTCTGCCGCTGCACCGGCTATGCTCCCATTGTCCGCGCCGCCGAAAGAACCGCCGACCAGCCAATCCCCCATCACCTCCTCTTTTTGGCCAAATCAATTCCCGGAGGTTTGGAGGCAGAGCCTCCAAATGGCGCGTCTCGCGCCATCCAGCCAACTTCAGCCGACGCGCTGGCGCAATGGTACGCAGAAAATCCCGATGCCACGCTCATTGCCGGGGCGACCGACGTAGGTCTCTGGGTCACCAAGCAATTCCGTGACCTTGGGCCCGTGGCCTTCCTCAACCACTGCGACGACCTCAAAGGCATCGTGGAGACCGACAGTGACATCCGCATCGGTGCGATGACCACACTGACGGACGTGGAAACCGCTATCGCCCCTCATCACCCCAGCTTCGCTGCCATGATCCGCCGGTATGGCTCCGTGCAGGTCCGCAACGCGGCGACAATCGGCGGCAATATCGCCAACGGCTCTCCCATCGGAGACAGCCCCCCTGCCCTGATTGCCCTTGGGGCCACCCTGCACCTGCGCCATGGCGACAGCCGCCGCAGCTTGCCGCTGGAGGATTTCTTCATCGCCTATGGCCAGCAGGACCGCGCGCCAGGGGAATTCGTCGAGGCAATCAGCATCCCCAGGCAGGACGACACATTGCGCTGCTACAAGCTGTCGAAACGGTTTGATCAGGACATCTCAGCCGTTTGCGGCTGCCTTGCCATCACGCGCGACGGCAACAGGATTGCGAAGGCCCGCATCGCCTTTGGCGGTATGGCGGGCATCCCGAAACGCGCAAATGCAGCGGAAGCCGCCCTTGAGGGACAGACCTTCTCCGAAGGCAGCTTCCATCGCGCCATGCGGGCCATGGAAGACGATTTCGAGCCCCTGTCAGACATGCGCGCCTCCGCCGCCTACCGGATGCAGACGGCCCAAAACATGCTGTTGCGCTACTTTCATGACCTATCAGGTACGCCAACAAACGTGCTGGAAGTGACCCCATGAGCGTCGCCAAGCCTCTGCCCCATGATGCCGCCGCCCTGCATGTCACCGGGGCTGCACGTTACACCGATGACATCCCGACACCTCATGGCACGCTGCATCTTGCCTTTGGCCTCAGCACAATCGCTGCGGGCAGGCTGGAGGCGATGAACCTTGAAAAGGTGAAGAGCGCTGCGGGGGTGGTGCGGGTCATTGCCGCAGACGACCTGCCGGGTGACTGCGATGTCTCCCCATCGGCCCATGATGAGCCACTGCTCTCCACCGGAGACATCCATTACGCAGGTCAGCCCCTGTTTCTCGTCGTCGCCACCTCTCACCTCGCCGCGCGTCACGCCGCCCGTCTGGCCGAGATCGAGGTGACCGAGGCCAAACCGATCCTCACTATCGAAGACGCGCTCGCGGCCAATAGCCGCTTTGAGGAAGGCCCGCGCATCTACCAAAAGGGCGACGCCGAAGCCGGCCTCAGGTCCGCCACCCGGACCCTGAAGGGCAGCATCACGATGGGCGGCCAGGAACACTTCTACCTTGAAGGTCAGGCCGCCCTCGCCCTGCCGCAGGAAGGCGGCGACATGATCGTCCATTCCTCCACCCAGCACCCCACGGAAATCCAGCACAAGGTTGCCCATGCCCTTGGCACACCCATGCATGCCGTCCGGGTCGAGACCCGGCGCATGGGTGGCGGCTTTGGCGGCAAGGAAAGCCAGGGCAACGCGCTGGCCGTCGCCTGCGCCGTGGCCGCGCAGATGACCGGCAGGCCCTGCAAGATGC
This sequence comes from uncultured Sulfitobacter sp., assembly GCA_964447345.1. GTDB lineage: Bacteria > Pseudomonadota > Alphaproteobacteria > Rhodobacterales > Rhodobacteraceae > Sulfitobacter. The sequence goes on from CAYUSM010000114.1 coordinate 3,728, forward strand.
GCTATGACCGCGATGACGATATGACCATCACCGGCAAGCGGCACGACTTCCGCATTGACTACGAGGTTGGATTTGAGCCGGACGGACGGATCACGGCGCTTGATGTGACCCATTACACCCGCTGCGGCTGGGCGCAGGATTTGTCGCTGCCCGTCGCCGACCGCGCGATGCTGCACGCAGACAATGCCTACGCCCTCGACAACATCCGCATCACCTCGCACCGGTTGAAGACAAACATGCAATCGGCCACCGCCTTCCGGGGCTTTGGCGGGCCCCAAGGCATGCTCGGAATCGAGCGGATCATGGATCACCTGGCCCAGGCGCTGGGCAAGGACCCTTTGGAGCTCCGACGGGTGAACTACTACGCCGACCGGATCGCTGAAGATGCCGGGGAGGTAACGGAAGCGCCCCCGCCAGTCCAGAATCCCTCAGGCGACAGCGCATCGCGCGGAGCCGATACGGCACGGCCTGCCGCTGTCCCGGAACCGCCAGCGGATGCGCAGACCACGCCTTATCACCAGCCCGTCACTGACTGCATCATCAACGCATTGACCGACCGGTTGGCCGACACCGCCGACTATACGAACCGTCGTCATAAAATCACCGACTGGAATGCCCATCAGCCGATCCTCAAGCGCGGCATCGCGCTGACGCCCGTGAAGTTCGGCATCTCCTTCACCCTCACCCATCTCAACCAGGCGGGTGCCTTGGTGCATGTCTATCAGGACGGCTCGATCCACCTGAACCACGGCGGCACCGAGATGGGCCAGGGGCTCTTCCAGAAGGTCGCGCAGGTCGCTGCATCGCGCTTTGGCGTGCCGCTGGAGATGGTCAAGATCACCGCCACCGACACCGGCAAGGTCCCCAATACGTCCGCGACCGCCGCCTCCTCCGGCTCGGACCTCAACGGCATGGCGGTGCAAAACGCCTGCGACGAAATCCGCAAGCGGATGGAGGAGCATCTTGGCGAGAAGTACCAAACCCGCGACATCACTTTTGCGGAGGGGCTGGTGAGGATCGCAGGCGAAGAAATCACCTTTGCCGAAGCTGCCACTTCGGCGTACGAAAACCGCATCTCGCTGTCCGCGACCGGCTTCTACAAAACCCCTTCCATCGAATGGGACCGCATTGCGGGCAAGGGGCGACCTTTTTTCTATTTTGCCTATGGCGCCGCTTGCACCGAGGTCGTCATCGACACGCTCACCGGTGAAAACCGCATCCTGCGCACGGATATCCTGCATGATGCAGGCGCCTCACTGAACCCGGCCATCGATATCGGTCAGATCGAGGGGGGGTATGTGCAGGGTGCAGGCTGGCTGACGACCGAAGAGCTGGTCTGGGACCACAAGGGCGTGCTGAAGACCCACGCGCCTTCCACTTACAAGATACCCGCCTGTTCTGACCGGCCGGACATCTTCAATGTCGACCTTTGGCACGCGCCCAACACCGCGCAGACGGTCTACCGCTCCAAGGCGGTGGGTGAGCCGCCCTTCATGCTGGGCATCTCCGCCTTCGCGGCACTGGCCGATGCGGTTGCCGCCTGTGGGCCAGCTTTCGGTGACCTGCAGGCCCCTGCGACGGCAGAGGCCGTGCTGGCCGCGGTCATGAGGACGCGCGCATGATTTCCGTTGAGATCATAGCGACCAAGGGTTCCGCGCCCCGCGATGCAGGTACGGTGATGTGCGTCTCCACCGACAGCATAGAAGGAACCATCGGCGGCGGCGCACTGGAATATCAGGCGATTGCTACTGCCAGGCGGATGCTGACCGAAGGGGCTGAAGCATTCGAAGAGACCGTCCCGCTCGGACCCGGACTTGGCCAATGCTGCGGAGGCTCTGTGCGGTTGCGCTTTTCCCGCGACGGCAAGCAGCCCGATGGGGTGCACCTTCTGCCACTTGAACCGGCACTGTTGGCGGGACAGCGGGGGACACTCTGGCTTTGGGGGGCGGGGCATGTGGGGCGCGCCGTTGTGCGCTGCCTTGCGCCGACGGCTGCGTTTGACCTCACATGGATCGACACCGGGCGGGAGAGATTTCCCTCTGACCTGCCAGACACGGTGACCCTGCTGCCGTCATCCGACATGCCACGCCTTGCCGCCCATGCGCCCCGCGACGCCCATCACCTTATCTTTACCTATTCCCACGACATCGATCTCGCGCTCTGTGCCGCCCTCCTCAGCCGTGGCTTTGCCTCCTGCGGGCTGATCGGTTCGGCGACGAAATGGGCACGGTTTCAAAAACGCCTGCGTGCCATGCAGCTTGATCCCAAATCGATCACCTGCCCCATCGGTGATCCGTCGCAGGGCAAACACCCCGACCAGATTGCGCATTCGACTGCAACTGCGCTCTTGCGCGTGACCGCAAACGTGGTCGATAGTGCCCGGCGACATGAAGCGGCCCATTGATGACTGACATACCTCTGCTCGACCTCAAGGGCCTGACCAAAGCCTACCCCGGTGTTGTCGCCAATGACGACGTATCGCTGCAGATCATGCCCGGCGAGGTGCATGCGCTTTTGGGAGAAAACGGCGCGGGTAAATCCACACTGGTGAAGATGATCTACGGGCTGGTGAAGCCCGACGCGGGCAGCATGCAGATGTTCGGCAGTGATTTCGCACCGTCGGAACCCCGTGCCGCGCGGGGGGCTGGGGTCGGGATGGTGTTCCAGCATTTCTCGCTTTTCGACGCGCTGACGGTGGCGGAGAACATCGCTCTGGGCATGGAGAACGCGCCCAAGCTGCGTGATCTCAGCCAGCAGATCAAAGAGGTGTCGGACACCTACGGCCTGCCCTTGGCCCCGGACCGGGTCGTGGGTGATCTTTCCGCCGGAGAACGGCAACGGGTGGAGATCATCCGCTGTCTCTTGCAGGAACCGAAGCTTCTGATCATGGATGAGCCGACAAGCGTCCTGACACCGCAAGAGGTTGAAATCCTGTTCAAAACCCTGCGCAAGCTGAGCGGGGAAGGCACTGCGATCCTCTATATCTCCCACAAGTTGGAGGAGATCCGCAGCCTTTGCGACAGTGCCACCATCCTGCGGTTGGGAAAGGTCGTCGGCGAGTGCACGCCCCGCCAGACCTCGGCCCGGGACATGGCCGAGATGATGGTGGGCAAGCTCTTGCAGACACCGACACGGGCGGGCAAGACACCCGGCGATGTGGTCTTGGAACTGAAAGGTCTCTCGGCCAAATCTCCCAGCGCCTTCGGCATGCCACTGCGCGACATCTCGGTCGAAGTGCGCAAGGGCGAAGTGCTGGGCATCGGCGGCGTGGCAGGCAATGGGCAGGACGAGTTGCTTGCCGCGCTTTCCGGGGAGATGCTGACCGCACCGGGTATGATCAGCTTTGAAGGGCGTGATGTCAGCCTGCTGGGACCAAAACCACGCAGGGCGCTTGGCATATTGAGCGCACCGGAAGAGCGGCTGGGCCATGCTGCGGCCCCCGACATGACATTGACGGAAAACGCCATGCTGACGGCAGCCACCCGGGAAGGGCTTGAAAGCAGCGGCATGCTCAACTGGTCGCGCGCGCGCAGCTTTGCCGAAAAGGTCATCCAGACCTTCGACGTGCGCACGCCCGGACCTGCCAATGCGGCGCGATCGTTGTCCGGCGGCAACCTGCAGAAGTTCGTGATCGGTCGGGAGGTGCTTCAGCGACCAGAGCTCTTGATTGTCAACCAACCGACCTGGGGTGTGGATGCCTCCGCCGCTGCCGCAATCCGGCAGGCGCTGCTGGATTTGGCGGAGAACGGGGCGGGGATTGTCGTGATTTCCCAGGATCTTGACGAGTTGATGGAGATTTCCGACCGCTTTGCCGCGCTCAACGAGGGGCGGCTGAGTGCACCGCGACCCGCGCAGGGGCTGAGCGTGGACGAGATCGGGCTGATGATGGGCGGTGCCCATGGCATGGAGGTCGCCCATGTCTGATGGCGGGCGGAATTTTGGAAAATTCCGGGGCGTTTTCTTGGAAGAAAACGGGGAATGCCGTCGATGGGGTGAGGACTCTTCGGGTGTTGCGCGGGGCGCAGGCGGTGGGATTGAATTGTATTGGAAAGATGAAGTCGGGGGTGGTGCATGATCCGGCTTGAAAAGCGCCCGCAGCCAAGCCGGGCTTTTTCGCTCGCGACGCCGCTGCTGGCAGTGCTGGCCACAATGGTCTTTGGCGGGCTGCTCTTTGCAGCACTTGGCAAAGACCCGCTGGTGGCGATCAAGACAATTTTCTGGGACCCGCTTTTCGGACAATTTGCGTTTTTCTACAGGCCTCAGCTGCTGATCAAGGGGGCACCATTGGTACTCATTGCGATTGGGCTGTCACTGGGGTTCAAGGCAGGCATATGGAACATCGGGGCCGAAGGGCAGTACATCATTGGCGCGCTCTTTGGCGCAGGTGTGGGGCTGGCCTTTTATCCGGCGGAAGGCTTCTATGTCTTTCCCCTCATGGTTCTGGCGGGGGCCTTAGGTGGCTGGCTCTGGGCGATGATCCCTGCCCTTTTGAAGGTGAAGTTCGGCACCAATGAGATTCTGGTATCGCTGATGCTGGTCTATGTGGCTGAGCAGTTTCTGGCTTCCATGTCCTTGGGATTGCTGAAAAATCCCGAAGGCTTTGGCTTTCCGGGGTCGCGCAATCTGCAGCAATACCCCAGTGCGTTCAATGCGGACCTGATCGAGGGAACCGGCATGCATTGGGGGGTTGTGGCAGCCATGGTGGCCGTGATCTTTGCCTATGTGCTGCTGACCAAACACCGTTTGGGGTTTGCCATCCGTGTGACCGGTGAAGCACCCAAAGCGGCCAGGTTTTCCGGCGTGAACCCGGCCCGGCTGGTGCTCTTTTGTCTGGGTATGTCGGGACTGCTCGCAGGGTTGGCGGGGATGTTTGAGGTTTCGGGTCCTGCCGGTCAGGTGACGATTGATTTCAACGTGGGCTACGGGTTCACGGCGATCATCGTGGCCTTTCTGGGCCGGTTGCATCCGGTGGGGATATTGCTGGCGGGGCTCTTGATGGCGCTGACCTATATCGGCGGGGACATCGCGCAGTCGAACCTCGGGCTTCCGGCGGCGGCGATACAGGTGTTTCAGGGGATGTTATTGTTTTTCCTGCTGGCGCTGGATGTGCTGACGAATTACCGGCTGCGGTTCGGCCGGGCGGAGGTTGCGTGATGGACCTCTCCGCCATCAACCCCATCCTCTTCGTCGCAGGCTTCCTCGTTGCAGCGACACCTCTTATCTTTGCCGCCATCGGCGAACTCGTGGTCGAGAAATCCGGCACGCTCAACCTCGGCGTTGAGGGCATGATGATCACCGGTGCGATCTGCGGATTCGCAACTGCGGTCGAGACCGGCTCGCCGCTTTTGGGTTTTGCAGCGGCCGCCGTTGGCGGTGCGCTTCTCAGCCTGCTCTTTGTGTTTCTGACGCAGATCGCCCTTGCCAATCAGGTGGCCTCCGGCCTGGCGCTCACGCTCTTTGGCCTCGGCCTCTCCGCACTCCTTGGCCAGTCCTATGTGGGTATCAAACCGCCCCGGCTGGGCGATATCAACTTCGGCCCACTCGCCGATATTCCGGTGATCGGGCCGATCCTCTTTACGCATGACATCATCCTCTACTTCGGCATTGCCCTTGTGGCCGCCACCTGGGCGGTGCTGAAATTCACCCGTATGGGCCTGATCCTGCGCGCCGTGGGCGAGAGCCATGATGCAGCGCATGCGCTCGGCTATAAGGTCGTGCGCATCCGGACGCTGGCGATCATGTTTGGCGGCGCCTGCGCGGGGCTGGGCGGGGCCTACATCAGCCTCATCCGCGTGCCCCAATGGACCGAAGGGATGACCGCCGGTGTGGGCTGGATCGCGCTGGCGCTGGTGGTCTTTGCCTCCTGGAAACCCTGGCGGCTTTTGCTGGGTGCCTATCTTTTCGGCGGTATCACGCAGTTGCAAC
>CAYUSM010000115.1:0-9514 GCA_964447345.1 uncultured Sulfitobacter sp.
AAGGCCATGTGTTGCGGCCCGTCCGCAGGCGCCGCTTGGCCGCCGGGCTGCCGGTGGGGAGCGCCAAGGGCGAGGCGGAAACCGGGCAGGAAGAGGTCAACATCCGCTACGCGGATGCGCTGGACTGCGCCGATCATCACGCAATTGCGAAACATGCCATCAAGGAAATCGCCTGGCAAAACGGGCATGCGGCTTCCTTCCTGCCTAAGTGGCATCATGACAAAGTCGGCAGTTCCTCGCACGTCCATCAGTCGCTTTGGCATGGCGGCAACCCTGCGTTTTATGATGAGGGGGCGGAGCTTGGCATGTCCGAGGTGATGAAGCACTATATGGCCGGGCTTATCCATTTTGCGCCCGACTACACCTTCTTCCTCGCCCCCTACATCAACAGCTATAAACGCTTTGCGAAGGGCACTTTTGCGCCTACGAAAACTGTCTGGTCGGTGGACAACCGCACGGCCGGTTTCCGGCTTTGTGGCGATGGGACAAAAGGGGTGCGGGTGGAGTGCCGGATTGGCGGGTCTGACCTGAACCCATACCTCGCGCAGGCCGCAATGCTGGCGGCGGGGATCAAAGGTATTGAAGACAAGATGACGTTGGCCCCACCAACAACCGGCGATGTCTATGATGCCAAGGACGCACAAGACATTCCGCAGACCCTACGCGCAGCGACAGAAACCTTGCGCAACTCTGCATTCCTGCGCGCCGCCATGGGCGATGGCGTGATTGCCCATTACACCCGCTGCGCCGAATGGGAGCAGGAAGAGTTCGACCGGGTCGTGACCGACTGGGAGATCGCAAGAGGCTTTGAGAGGGCATGAACGTGATCCGCTGCATTTCCCCCATCGATGGCTCGGTCTATGCCGAGCGCGAAACACTCTCTGCCGATGCCGCCCATGCCGCGGTGGCGGGCGCAAGATCGGCGCAGGCAGACTGGGCCGCTCTGCCGCTGGATGAGCGCATCAGGCGGGTCATGGACGGCGTCGCAAAAGTGGGCGAGATGAATGATGCCATCGTCCCGGAGCTTGCGCATCAGATGGGGCGGCCCATCCGCTATGGCGGGGAGTTTGGCGGCTTCAACGAACGCGCCACCCATATGGCGGAGATCGCGCAGGATGCGCTGGCCCCCATCGCAATTGAGGACAGCGGTGCCTTCCGCCGGATGATCAAGCGGGTGCCCCATGGCGTGGTGCTGGTCATTGCCCCTTGGAATTACCCCTATATGACCGCAATCAACAGCGTGGCCCCTGCCCTCATCGCGGGCAATGCGGTGATGTTGAAACACGCCAGCCAAACACCACTGGTCGGGGAACGGATGGCCGAAGCCTTCCACGCAGCCGGTGTGCCGGAAGAGGTCTTTCAAAACCTGTTTCTGGATCATGAGACCACCTCCGCACTGATCTCGGCGCGCTCCTTCGGATTTGTAAACTTCACCGGTTCGGTTGGCGGCGGCAAAGCCATTGAGCGGGCAGCGGCGGGTACATTCACCGGTCTCGGCCTGGAACTGGGCGGCAAGGACCCCGGCTATGTCTGCGATGACGCGGATGTCGAGGCGGCGGCGGAGACGCTGATCGACGGGGCGATGTTCAACTCCGGGCAATGCTGCTGCGGGATTGAACGGATATACGTGGCAGAGCAGCATTTCGATGCTTTTGTCGACAAGGCCGTTGCCATCGTGGAGGGCTACAAGCTGGGCAATCCGCTTGACCCTGAGACCACGCTTGGCCCCATGGCGCAGGTGCGCTTTGCCGATGATGTGCGCAAACAGACAGAAGAAGCGGTAGCCGCGGGGGCAAAGGCGCTGATCGATCCCGCGCTCTTTCCCGAGGCCGGCGGGGCCTACCTGATGCCGCAAATCCTGACGGATGTGACCCACGACATGCGCGTGATGCGCGAAGAAAGCTTTGGCCCCGTGGTCGGCATCATGCCCGCTAAGGACGACGACGCGGCCATCCGCCTGATGAACGACAGTGACTTTGGCCTCACGGCGTCCGTCTGGACTGCGGACACGGACCGGGCGGAGGCCATCGGCGACCAGATCGAAACCGGAACCGTGTTCCAGAACCGCGCGGACTATCTTGATCCTGCGCTGTGCTGGACGGGCTGCAAGCTGACCGGCAAAGGCGGGGGACTGTCTGTGATCGGGTATCACAACCTCACGCGCCCAAAATCATACCACCTCAAGAAAGCCTGACACATGACCCCCACTGCCAACTGGTCCTATCCCACTGCCATCCGTTTTGGCGCAGGCCGCATTGCCGAGATTGCCGAGGCCTGTCTGGCCGCCGGTATCCAGAAGCCGCTGCTGGTCACGGACCGCGGGCTTGCCGATTTGCCGATCACCGTCGTCACGCTCGACTTGCTGGAGGCGGCGGGATTGGGCCGGGCGCTCTTCGCCGACGTGGACCCCAACCCCAATGAGAAGAACGCCGAGGCAGGGGTGCGCGCGTACCGCGAGGGCGGGCATGACGGGGTTGTGGCTTTTGGGGGCGGATCAGGCCTTGATCTGGCCAAGGTCGTGGCGTTCATGGCCGGTCAGTCGCGCCCGATCTGGGACTTTGAGGACATCGGCGACTGGTGGACCCGTGCCGATGCCGATGCCATCGCGCCCATTGTGGCGGTCCCAACCACGGCCGGGACAGGATCGGAAGTCGGTCGCGCCTCTGTGATCACCAACTCCGAAACGGAAGAGAAAAAGATCATCTTCCACCCCAAGATCCTGCCCGCTGTTGTGATCTGCGATCCTGAGCTGACAGTTGGTATGCCGCCCTTCATCACCGCAGGCACGGGCCTTGATGCATTCGCCCATTGTGTGGAGGCTTACTGCTCGCCCCATTACCACCCGATGTCACAGGGCATGGCGCTCGAAGGCATGCGGCTGGTCAAGGAGTACCTGCCCCGCGCCTATACGGACGGGACTGATCTGGAAGCCCGCGCGCATATGATGTCGGCGGCGGCGATGGGGGCGACGGCCTTTCAGAAGGGGTTGGGTGCCATTCATGCGCTGAGCCATCCCATCGGCGCGATCTACCACACCCATCACGGCACCACGAATGCGGTCTGCATGCCCGCAGTGCTGCAGTTCAACAAGCCTGCGATCACGAAAGTGCTGGGACACGCGGCGGATTATCTGGGGATTGACGGCGGATTTGACGGTTTCTGTGCCTATGTGGATGATCTGAACGCATCCATGAACATCCCGAAAACACTTGGTGGCCTGGGGATCGAAAACCCGGACGTCGACCGGATCGTCGCAGGGGCGCTGAAAGACCCAAGCACTGGCGGGAACCCGGTGGAGATGACCGAAGAGAACACAAGAAAGTTGCTGACGTCGCTGCTGTAGCGCAGCCCAGCTATCTGATAGTAATAGGAAAACTGTTCAGGATGGATGTCTGCTTGGCCCTGGCCAAGGCGTTCTGAGCTCTGATTGACACTTTAACATTCCCCATTCCCGTCCCTGGATGGGCCAATTCACGTCATACTTCTGCCTCCGATTGCTGTGACTTTGCGGACAGCGAATTGAGAGGGTGCTATGAAACTGATCGTCCAAATCCCCGCTTTGAACGAGGAAGAGACGCTGGCAACAGCTATTGCGGCGATCCCGCGCAACATCCCGGGTATCTCGTCCGTGGAGGTGCTGGTGATCGACGACGGCTCTACCGACCGGACGGTTGAGGTGGCCAAGGAAGCCGGTGCCGATCACGTGCTGCGCATGGCAAGCCACGTGGGGCTCGCACGCGGGTTTCTGGCGGGCATCGAGGAATGCCTTGCGCTGGGGGCCGACATCATCGTCAACACCGATGCGGACAATCAGTATTGCGCCGATGACATCCCCGCGCTGATCAAGCCGGTTCTGGACCGTCAGGCGCAGATCGTTGTGGGCGCACGGCCCATCACCGAGATCGAGAGCTTCTCGCCCATCAAGAAAATGCTCCAGCGCCTGGGCAGCTGGGTGGTGCGTCTGGCCAGTGGGTCCGACATTCCCGATGCCCCCAGCGGATTCCGCGCCTATGCGCGAGATGCCGCAGCACGGCTGTGTGTCGTGAATACCTATACCTACACGCTTGAGACCATCATCCAGGCAGGCCGCAAGCGCATTCCCATGACCTCGGTGCCCGTGCGGGTGAACACGGTGACGCGCCCGTCACGCCTTTTCCGGGGTATCCGCCAGTATGTGATGCGCTCGATCAAGACGATCCTGCGGGTTTTTGTGATTTACGCGCCGCTGCATTTCTTCTTCACGCTGGCCGCGCTCTTTGCCCTGCCCGCCGTGGCGGCTGTGGGCCGGTTTCTGTACTTCTACGCCACCGATGGCGGCGCGGGCCACGTCCAGTCGCTGGTGCTGGCCGGTGTCATGCTGGCGATGGCTACAATCCTCTTTGCCGTTGGCATCATCGCCGATCTGATCTCGGCCAATCGGACACTGCTGGAAGACATCCGGGCGCGCGAATTGCTGCGCCGCCCAGTGCGCGCCCCGCAGGCCGAGAAAGTCATCCGACCCATCGAGTTTGCCGATGTATCATGACGCTGGGGCCGCGCCAAAGGGCGCGATGGGGCTAACGAACACAACAGACGACATCGTCAAGATCGTGGTACGCGGGGCGGTTCTGGCCGGGCTTGCCGCGATGGTGGCCATGGCCTGGACGCGGAACGTGAACTGGGATGAGTTCTATTTCCTCTCTCATGTGCATGCCCATCTGGGCGGCACACTGGACCGTCCGCTGCAAACCTTCTTTGTGCATGGGTTCACCTGGCTGCCGTGGGTGTCGGCAAATGAGGTTGATCAGATTGCGGTCGCACGTCTGGTCATGATGCTCTTCTTTCTGGGCACCTGCCTGTCGCTGCACCGTATCGCGGCGCATCTGACGGATGAGACCTCTGCCGACATCGCCGTGCTGGCCTTTGTCGCCTCCGGTTTTGCCATTGCCCATGGGGCGAGCTTCCGTGCCGATCCCATGGCAGCAGGGCTGCTGATGGGGTCTGTCGCGGTGATGATGACAACGCGCATGGGGCTGTGGCAGGTCATTGCTGTGGCGGTCATGAGCGCGCTGGCGCTGCTGGTGACGGTCAAGGCCGCTCTTTTCCTGCCGGTTTACATCGCGGCCCTTCTCTGGCGCTGGGAAGACCGCGCCGTTGTGCTGCGTTGCCTTGCCGCCGGTGTGCTGGGTCTGGCCATCGCGGGTGCCCTGTTTTTCTGGCATGCCAGCGGCATTACCTCCAGCGAAGGCACCGCGGCCTCTGACAATCTCGGTGAAGCCGCGCGGCTGACGCTGGGCGGTCAAAGCGTCTTGCCGCGCTTACACGAAGTGATGCTTTGGGGGTTGCTGAGCGCTGGTGCCGTCGTTTTGGCTATTGCTGGACTGTTGATCGCGCCGACGCGGCGGTTGCTTGTGGTGCTGATCCTCTTTGCCGGACCGCTGCTGTCCGTCGTTCTCTACCGGAACGCCTTTCCCTATTTCTTCCCCTTTGCTGTGCCCGCCTTCATGGTGGCCGTCGCCCTTGGCGCGCAGGCATTCCGGGGCAGCCTGATCTGGAAGCTCGGCCTTGTGCTGATGCTGGCCAGCGGGGGGTTGCAGACCGTCCGCGCCCTGAGCGAAGACAATGCCGCGCAGCATGCCACGCTGGCTGAAGTGCATCGCCTTTTCCCCGAGCCGGTCCCTTACATCGACCAGAACGCTATGGTGTCGTCCTTCCCGCGTCCTGGGTTCTTCATGTCGACCTGGGGCATTGCCAACTACCGCGCCGAAGGCACGCCCGTGTTTGCGGATCTGATCGAGGCACACAAGCCGCCGATGTTGCTGGCCAACCGTGATGAGCTTTATGCCGTCATGCGGCCCGAGACCGTGACGGAGCCGATCATCGGTCTGCTGGAAGAGGACGCTGAGGTGCTGCGCCAGACATACGTCCACTACGCCGGGGTGATCTGGCTCGCTGGTCGTGAACTGACGCTGGACCAAGGCGCTGTGGCCGTCGCAATGCCTTTCGCTGGACGCTACCGGGTTGAGATGGACGGTATGCTTGAGATCAATGGCCAACCTGTTGCTGGTGGCGACGTGCTAGAGCTTGGCAAATCACCCATTCAGATCACCGGTCCTGCTGGTACCAAAGTGCGACTAATCTGGAACACTGCGGCAGGCACTTCGGCTGCACCGTTGCCCGAGACCGGCCTCTATGATGGATTCTGGCGGCTATGACCGAGATCGCAGCAGACCTTCCCGCGCGCGCCGCCATTGCCTCGGCACATCAGCGCGACAGCGCCCGCGCCTGCGATGGGCCGCTGCGCGTTGTGCTCTGGGGGACCTACGATCTGAGCAAGCCGCGCACGCGCATCCTGCGCGACGGGCTGACAGAGATCGGCGTCGAGGTCACCGAAATCCACTCCGATGTCTGGTCCTCGGACCCCGACAAAAGCCAGCTGAGCCGCGCGCATATGGTGCTGCGTCTTTTTCAGCTGTTGATTGCCTATCCCGCGCTGATCATCCGCTACCTGCGCGCCCCTGCGCATGACGTGGTCGTGGTCCCCTACCTTGGCCAGTTTGACGTAATTGTTCTTTGGCCCTTTGCCAAGCTGAGGGGCAAGGCGGTGGTCCTTGACCTCTTTATTTCGCTTTACGACACGGTGGTGAACGACCGCAAAATGGCAAAGCCCAGCAGCCTGATCGCACGCACCCTGAAGGCCGTCGAGCGCCTGTCCTGCCGCGCGGCGGACCGCGTGCTGCTGGACACCCAGACCCACGCGCGTCGGATTGCCGATATATTCGGGATCGACCCTGCCAAGGTTGACGCCGTGCCGGTGGGCGCTGAGCCCGGTGCCTTTGCCAAGGTCCCGCCGCGCAACCCCCACACGGGCCGGACCCGCATCCTGTTCTACGGTCAGCTCATTCCGCTGCACGGGGTCGAGACGATCCTTCAGGCCGCGCGGTCCGAACGTGGGCGCAAGTATGACTGGCACATCATCGGCAGCGGTCAGGATCAGCCGCGCGTAGAGGCCGCACTCGCGGCGGACGCCCCTCATATCCGCTGGGACCGTTGGGTGCCTTATGCGCATCTGGCCTCGGCTATTGAACACACAGACGTCTGCCTTGGCATCTTTGGCACCTCTGACAAGGCCGCCTCTGTCGTCCCGAACAAGGTCTACCAGAGCCTCTTTGCCAGCCGCCCCGTCATCACCCGCGACAGCCCCGCCATGCGCGAGATGTTCGACGCGCCGGACCCGGCCCTGCGGCTCGTGCCTGCCGCAGACGCCGACGCCTTGCTGGACGCCGTTGTGGCGCTGGAGGCTGAGGGCTTCCCCACCATCCAGCCCGACCACCTTGAGGCATCCCAGCCTTCCCAAATTGCCGAAAGCCTTTGCGCGAAACTCGCGCCACTGGCTGAAAGGACCTGAGACATGACTGCACTGGACATGACCGCCAAGGATATCCACGCTCCCTCACCGGACGTGCAGCACCATGCGCACTTCGGCCCCGCCCTGCCCCGCGACAACTGGGTGCCCGCGCCGCGGTACCTGCTGCGGCGGGACCGGGTGATGCGCCATCTGGCAAATGTCGCGCCCTGCCGCGTTGTCGACATCGGCTGTGGCCCTGCCGCGCTGCTGTCGGAACTCGCTGCCAAGGGGTTTGACGCCACAGGTGTGGACCGTGCCCTGCCGGCGCTTGATCTGGCCTCCAAGCTGGCCGGGCCGGACAGCCCCATGACGCTTCAGGCTGAACTTGATCCCAAGTGGCGGGAAAGCTTTGATCTGGCGCTGTCTTTCGAGGTGATCGAGCACCTTGAGGAAGACGTCGCGGCGATGGCCGACTGGCGCGACTACCTCAAGCCCGGCGGGCGCATGATCCTGTCGACACCGGCGCATCCTTCGCGCTGGAACGCAGCGGATGTCTGGGCCGGGCACGTGCGGCGCTACACCCGCCAAGGTCTGACCGAGGCTGTGGAAAGCGCGGGCTTCACGGTGGAAAGCATCGAATGCTACGGCTTTCCGCTGGCCAACGTCATGGAAGTCTGGCGCGCGCGGGCCTATGCAAAGGTGCTGGAGAACGCGCAGAAGTCTGACAAATCCGCCCATGAGCTGACCAATGAAAGCGGCAGCGACCGGTCGGTGGAAAGCCGCTTCTGGAAGCTCTTTGCCTCTGCCCCGATGACCGCCGCGATGCGGCTGGCCTGCCAGTTCCAGCGCCCGTTCCTGCGCACCGACTTTGGCAACGGCTATCTGGTCGTTGCGCGCAAGGTTTGATGTGTCACGGCTGATCCGCATAACAGGTACGGTGCTGGCACTGGCCTGCATCGGCTATCTGGTCTTGCTCCAAGCCCCTCAGATGCCGCCGCTGGACTGGACGTCGCCGGGCCTCTGGGCGGGGCTGAGCGTGGCCCTCTTTGCCTATGTTCTGTCGCAGTTTGCGGCCGCCGAGGCATGGCGCGCGATCCTGTCACTCTGTGGTGTGCAGATCGCTGCGGGCCTTGCGCGTGGCCAGCCAATGGTTTCGGGGATCGGCAAGTATATTCCGGGCAATGTGGCGCATCTGGTCGGACGGTTGGCGCTTGGCAAGCTTGACGGCGTCCCAGCGACGACGCTTGGGGCTGCCATGGTGCTTGAGGTTGGCATCACGCTGGGCGTCGGTATTGCCGTTGTCGGCGGGCTGCTGGTGCTGCGCCCGGACATAATGCTCAGCATCACGGCAGAGTTCCCGCAACTGGCCACGGGACTTTGGCCGGGAGTGCTTGCTGCGCTGCTTGCCATCGGCCTCGGGGCAGGCGCGGTCGCGCTGACGTCACGGCTGCGCAGGCTCGGCATCACGCGCCCCTCTGTGTGGCAATTGTCAAAGCCGCTGGCGCTGCATCTGGTGAACTTCACCATTCTGGGCATCTCGCTTTGGGCTATGGCTCTTGCGGTTGCACCAGCTTCAGCCCCCGGCCTGCTGACCTGCGCCATGGTTTTTGCCATCGCCTGGGTCGCGGGTTTCCTGATGCCCGGTGCGCCCGGCGGCATCGGGGTCCGCGACAGCATTCTGGTGCTGGGACTTGCGGCCAGCGTCGGTGACGGCACTGGACTGACCATCGCGCTCTTGCACCGGGGGGTTTCCGTTCTGGGCGATGTGGTGGTCTTTGGCTTTGGCGTGATGATGCGCCGCGGCCATGCGCAAACCGATCCAAGAAATGGACCAAAACGTGCCTCATTTGCGACGGATTGATGCGTCAAATCACGCGTGAGCAAATGACAGGGGCAGTTCATGGTTGATACCAACATCACCACTCAATCGACGTCCACACCGGCGGTCCTGCGTGGGGGCGAAATTCGTTTTCTGAGCCTGGCGCTGATTGCCTTTGTCGTGGTTGTGGTGCTGTCTGCCCTTTACGGCCAAGCCATTGATTGGGAAAGCTTCATACCCGGATATGGCTATGCGCTGGCCCTGCTGGCCATTGGACTTTACATCCGCGTCTTCAAATCCGCTGAACGTTTCTCTGCCCTGACCATCGCTTTGGCAGGCTATGCGCTGTTTGGCGTGTCGATGGGCAT
>CAYUSM010000116.1:0-9501 GCA_964447345.1 uncultured Sulfitobacter sp.
TCGTCATCGATTTCGGCGTCCTGATTGGCGAATTCCTCCGCCATGGCCTCTTCCAGATCATCCAGAAATTCGTTCTCTTTCGGCTCTGCCATCTTTCACCTCTAGCTGCGGTCGGACACCAGTTTGCCCACCAGCTGTGCTGTGTAATTCACGATCGGTACGATGCGCCCGTAGTTGAGCCGCGTGGGCCCTATGACCCCAACCGCGCCGATCACCTTTCGGTCAGCGTTCATATAAGGAGAAACCACCAGAGAGGAACCCGAAAGTGAGAAAAGTTTGTTCTCTGAGCCGATAAAAATGCGTACCCCTTCGGCGTCATCGGCCAATTCAAGAAATTCCGCGATATCGCGCTTGCGTTCAAGGTCATCAAAGAGCGATTTTATGCGGGCAAGGTCTTCTTCTTCAGCTTCACCCGCCAACAGATTCGATCTGCCCCGGACAATCAGCCGCTCTGAATTCTCGTCGTCCCCCTCCCACAGCGCCAAACCGCTTTCGACCAGTTGCCGGGCAAGCTGATCGATCTCCTGTCGGCGCAGCGCAATCTCCTGCGCGATGCTGCGCTGCACCTCGCTGATCGTCTTTCCCTCAACAATGGCGTTGAGAAAATTCGCCGCCTCCCGCATGGAGCTTGGGGTTTGTCCAGGCGGTGGAGAGAAAAGCCGATTTTCCACGTGACCGTCAGAAAACACCAATACGATAAGTGCCCGATCCTGAGACAACGAGACGAATTCAATATGCTTGATCGGTGCCTCGTGTTTCGGGGTAAGCACCAATGACGCGCCCTGCGTCACACCAGACAGAGCCGAGCCAACACGATCAAGCAAACCACTGACGTCTGAGGCGTTGTCACCCATGGTCGCGTCAATCCGTTCGCGGTCGGTATCCGTTGGGTCGCCCAGTTCAATCATACTATCGACGAACATGCGCAGACCCAGCTGCGTCGGAATGCGGCCCGCGCTCACATGTGGCGATCCAAGAACGCCCATATATTCCAGATCCTGCATGACGTTTCGAATCGTCGCCGCGCTGACCTTTTCGCTGAAATCGCGCGTCAGTGTGCGGGAACCGACGGGATCACCGCTTTCCAGATATCCTTCAACCACACGGCGAAACACTTCGCGCGACCGGTCGTTCATTTCCTGAAGCAGGATAGACGTGTCAGATGGGGCTCTGTCCATGATACGCTAATAAAGGTGCGTGGGCGGGAAACGTCAATCGGGGTTGCGTCCCGCCGCATGTCAGGAGTATCTCCGCCCCACATCAAAAAGGATTAATTCATGCGTCCCTCTGGCCGGAATCTTGACGAAATGCGTGCTGTCTCTGTTGAGGTAGGTTTTACCAAACATGCCGAAGGGTCAGCCCTGATCAAGATGGGTGACACCCACGTGCTCTGCACCGCCACAATCGAAGATCGCGTACCCCCTTTCATCAAGGGCTCCGGTTTGGGATGGGTGACGGCAGAATACGGCATGTTGCCCCGTGCAACCAACACCCGGATGCGCCGTGAGGCAGCTGCAGGCAAGCAAGGCGGCCGGACGGTCGAAATTCAGCGCCTGATTGGCCGGTCCTTGCGGGCTGGCGTGGACCGGGTCGCCTTGGGTGAACGTCAGATCACGGTGGATTGCGATGTGCTGCAGGCGGACGGCGGTACCCGTTGCGCCTCTATCACAGGGGGCTGGATTGCCCTTCGCCTGGCAGTGAACAAACTGATGAAGGCTGGTGACGTGATCAGTGATCCGCTGGTTGATCCTGTGGCGGCTGTAAGCTGCGGCATCTATGCGGGCCAACCGGTTCTTGACCTTGACTACCCCGAGGACTCCGAAGCTGGCGTAGATGGCAATTTCATCATGACAGGATCAAAGAAACTGATCGAAGTGCAGATGAGCGCTGAAGGCTCCACCTACTCCCGCGACCAGATGAACCAGCTCATGGACCTCGCCGAAAAGGGCGTCTCAGAGCTTGTCGCTATTCAGAAGGACGTCACGGCGTGACACGCAAGTTCACCGACAAGCGCATCCTTTTTGCGACCCACAATGCAGGCAAGCTGGAGGAGTTGGAGGAGCTTTTTGCCCCTCATGGTGTGTCGGTTGTCGGTGCCGCTGAGTTGGCCTTGCCGGAACCGGAAGAAACCGAAAACTCCTTTATCGGTAACGCCCGGATAAAGGCACATGCGGCCGCGAAAGCCGCAAAGATGCCGGCGTTGGCGGACGATTCAGGCATTGAAGTTGAGGCCTTGGACGGCGCCCCCGGCGTCTACACCGCCGATTGGGCTGAAACACCAAACGGTCGCGATTTCGAAATGGCGATGACCAAAACCCACGATCTGCTGGAAGAGAAAGGTGCTCCGCATCCTCGCAGGGCCCGCTTCTGTGCCACGATGGTCTTGGCCTGGCCTGACGGTCACGATGAGGTTTTCGAAGGGCACTGTGGCGGGACGCTCGTCTGGCCCATCCGTGGCAAGTTGGGGCACGGATATGACCCGATGTTTCAACCAGATGGATATGACCGGACTTTCGCGGAAATGACATTTGAAGAGAAGAACATGATCAGTCATCGAAGCGATGTTTTTACCAAGCTGATCAAGGGCTGTTTTGACTGAGGACTGGCAGCACGGCGGGTTCGGCCTCTATATTCACTGGCCGTTTTGCGAGGCCAAATGCCCCTACTGTGATTTCAACAGCCACGTCAGCCGCAGTATCGACCAGCGCGCCTGGCGTGATGCCTATCTACGTGAACTCAAGCGCGCCGCTAACGAGACGCAGGGTCGTATCCTGAACGCGGTTTTCTTTGGTGGGGGAACACCAAGCCTGATGGACCCGGACACTGTCTCGGACATCATTGAGGCGATAAAGTCCCACTGGCCGATAGCAAACGATCTTGAGATCACGCTGGAGGCCAACCCCGGCTCTGTCGAGGCTTCCCGTTTTGCAGCGTATCGCCAAGCTGGGGTCAGCCGGGTTTCAATGGGTATTCAAGCCCTGAACGACAACGACCTCAAACGCTTGGGTCGGTTGCACACTGTCAAAGAAGCCCTGACAGCTTTTGATATTGCCCGAACACATTTCGAAAGGGTCAGTTTTGATCTCATCTACGGGCGCCAGAACCAGACCCGCCAGGATTGGGAAGCGGAGCTCAAACAGGCGCTGACTCTCGCCATCGATCACATTTCACTCTATCAGCTGACAATTGAGCAGGGCACCGCCTTTGGAGATCGCTACGCCAAAGGCAAACTACGCGGGCTGCCGGACGAAGATCTTGGGGCGGACATGTATCAAAGCACGCAGGACATCTGTGCCGAGATGGGCATGCCCGCATATGAAGTCTCAAATCATGCCCGCGATGGTGCGCAATCTCGACATAACCTGATCTACTGGCGCTATGGCGACTACCTGGGCATTGGACCGGGTGCTCATGGTCGGCTGACCATCAACGGCACGAAATTCGCAACAGAGTGTTATAGCAACCCAAAGCGCTGGTTAGATGCCGTTGATGCGGGACAGACAGAAAAACCACGTGCTGCGCTGTCGGGCCATGAACAAGCCACTGAGTTTCTGTTGATGGGGCTGCGGCTCAAAGAAGGCGTATCCCTTGATCGCTTCGCTCAATTGAATGGAAAACCCCTTTCCGACCACCAGATCTCTCACCTGACCGAGATTGGTATGATAAATATCGAAGGATCAAGATTAATCGTTTCAAATCAAGGATTTATGGTTTTGAACGCAGTCATCGAAGCCTTGTTGCCGGACTAACCGCCACTCAGCATCCGGCAAAGGGTATCAAGCTCTTCAAGTGACTTGTATTGCACCGAGAGACGGCCACCTTCGTGCCCTGGCTTGTGGTCTATCACAACCTTCATGCCTGTTGCCGCTGAAAGGTCTCCTTCCAACGCCTTGGTGTCGGCGTCTTTCTCTGCGGTCTTCTGGGGTGCGGTGGAAGCAGTGCCGGTCTCTGACCCACCAGAGCTTTCCTTTTTCACAAGCGCTTCGGTGGCCCGCACTGAAAGCCCGCCCTTGATGATCTGTTTCGCCAGACCGAGAGGATCTTGCGCGGGGACCAACGCGCGCGCATGACCTGCACTCAATTCTCCGCCGCGCACCAGCTCAATCACGGGTTCAGGCAGATTCAACAGACGCAGCAGGTTTGCGATGTGGCTCCGGCTCTTGCCCAATGCCTCTGCCATCTTTTCCTGTGTATGCCCAAACTTCTCCATCAACTGCCGATAGCCTGCGGCCTCTTCAATGGCATTCAGATCGGCGCGCTGGATGTTCTCAATGATCGCCACCTCAAGAACTTCGACGTCCGTAAAGGCTCTGACGATCACGGGGAGTTCATGCAGTTGAGCCATCTGCGCGGCGCGCCAACGACGCTCGCCCGCGACAATTTCAAACGTGCCATCCTCCCGTGCCCGTACGATCAATGGCTGGATCACACCCTTTTCACGAATAGACGCTGCAAGATCATCCAGATCGGATTTTTCGAAACGTTTGCGGGGCTGCTCTGGGTTGGGCGATATCCGCTCAATCGGCACCATTTGTTCCGCCGCCGAGGGGCCCTTGGATGCGACCGCTTCAGTCTCGGCCACATCCGCCATCAGGGCAGACAGCCCACGCCCAAGTCCACGCTTTCTCTCTGATCGATCTGCCATGTCGCCCTCTATGGTTTGTTGTTTGCTATGATCTCTTTTGCCAGATCACGATAGGCCCGCGCCCCTTTGGAATTCGAGTCATAAGACAGAACCGGCATCGCAAAACTTGGCGCCTCACTCACGCGTACATTCCGCGGAATGACAGTCTTGAAGACAAGTTCACCTAGATTGCTTCGCGCATCATGTTCGACTTGCTGGGACAAGTTGTTGCGTTTGTCGTACATGGTTAACACAACACCTTCGATCCGCAATTCCTTGTTTCCGCTTTGACGCACCTCCCGGATGGTCATCATCAATTGGCTCAACCCCTCCAAAGCAAAGAACTCACTTTGCAAAGGCACCAGGACGGAATGTGCGGCAATCATTGCGTTGACTGTCAGCAGGTTCAAGGAGGGCGGGCAATCGATCAGAATGAAATCAAAATCGAACGCGTCCATCTGCACCTGACGCAGCGCATCATGCAGCAGAAAGCTCCGTTTTTCAGTTGAAAGCAGCTCAATATCCGCCGAGCTTAGATCAACCGTGGCCGGAATGATGCAAAGGCCAGCCGTCTCCGTCTCTTGGATGACATCCGTCAGGTCCAGGTCTTCCAACAACAACTCGTAGGTGGTGAACTCGCGGTCATCAACTTCCACCCCAAGCCCGGTTGACGCGTTCCCTTGCGGATCAAGGTCAACCAACAGAACGCGCATGCCCTGCTCCACCATGGCGGCAGCAAGATTGATTGTCGTTGTTGTCTTTCCCACACCGCCCTTTTGGTTTGCCACGGCGATGATTTTTGGCCCTTGAGGCCGAGACAGGTCAGACACGTAGGATATCCTTGATCTTAAGAACGGCGGCGTCAGGATTGGTTTTGCTTGTAATCACTTCGCAGGAATATGACCACCGTTCCCTCGCGGCGCGGTCTTCTTTTTCCCAGGATTCTCCCTTGGGAAAAAGCGCTGTTCCGTCGGATGCCAAATGCTTGGCGCCAAAGCCCAACAGAATATCAAGGTCTGCAAGCGCGCGTGCAGAAAGAGCCTGCGCTTTCAATGGTGGCACATCCTCAATGCGCTGTGCGAGCACCTTGGCATTCAAATCAAGCTCTCGGATTGCTGTGCGAAGAAACGCAGACTTTCGCTGATCGCTCTCAACAAGGGTAAACCGGCCCTTCGGATTCCGCTCCAACGCCAGGATGCTCAACACGATCCCCGGAAAGCCACCTCCGCTGCCCAGATCGACCCAGCTTTCGCTATTGGGTGCCAGATCGAACAATTGCGCAGAATCAAGGATGTGCCTGTGCCAAATGTCGCCAAGAGAGGCCTTGGAAACCAGATTTATCTTGGGGTTCCACTTCTTGACTAGGTCAACATAGGCCTCCAGCCGCTCAATTGTTTCACGTGAAACATCCAATGATAGTTCGTCCATCAGGCAGTCTTCTTTTGGTTTTCTCTCCGGAGGATTGCCAGGATCAGCGTCAGAGCCGCCGGTGTCACGCCATCTACCCGTGCCGCTTGAGCCAAAGTCTCCGGCCGGGCAGCCGATAGCTTGACCTTGAGCTCATTCGAGAGCCCTTCCAGCGCTGTATAGTCGAAGTCATCCGGAATCCGATGCGCCTCGTCCTTCTTGAGCGCCTCTATATCCGCCTGCTGCCGAGACAGATAATTTGAGTACAGCGCATCGCGTTCGATCTGCTCTCTGATGTCCTGATCTACTGATTCAAACTCCGTGTCGAGTGAAACAAGCTGATCAAAGGTAACATCCGGGAAAGAAAGGAGCTGAAACGCAGTCCGTCTCGTCCCGTCCTGGCTTACAGAAATACCGGCCGAATTTGCTTCGGATGGCGTATATGTCTGCCTTGTCAGGAGACTTTTTGCCAGCTCTAGCTTTTCACTTTTCTTCATAAAGCTTTCGGTTCGCGCATCCGAGACACAGCCAAGGCCTATCGCCACAGGTGTAAGTCTTTGATCCGCATTGTCTGCACGCAAAGACAATCTGAATTCCGCACGTGATGTGAACATACGGTACGGCTCGGTTACGCCCCTTGTCGTAAGATCATCTATCATCACGCCAATATAGCTTTCCGCACGGCTGAAATGCACGGGTTCCTTTCCCTGCACCGCAGACGCGGCGTTCAAGCCAGCAACAAGACCCTGAGCTGCCGCCTCCTCATATCCGGTCGTGCCGTTAATCTGCCCTGCAAGATAAAGGCCTTTGATGGCCCGCAGCTCCAGCGTGCTCTTCAATGCGCGCGGATCGATGTAATCATACTCTATCGCATAGCCGGGCTGCAGGATCACCGCCTCTTCCAGACCCGCGATGGTATGAACATAGGCCTCTTGCACGTCGGTCGGAAGTGACGTCGAAATGCCGTTGGGATAGACGGTGTCGTCGTCCACACCTTCTGGTTCAAGGAAAACTTGATGAGAGGTCTTATCGGCAAACCTGACGACTTTGTCTTCAATGGACGGACAATATCGCGGGCCCACACCGTCAATGTGACCACCATACATCGCCGACCGGCCCAGGTTCGCTTTAATAATCTCATGGGTGCGTGTGTTTGTATGCGTGATGCCACAGGAGATCTGCTTGGCCGACACGCCTTGAGAAAGAAAGGAGAAGAGCGTCGGGACATTGTCGCCAGGCTGCATTTCGAGTTGCCCCCAATCGATGCTCTTTCCGTCGAGCCTTGGAGGCGTTCCCGTCTTCAATCGTCCGATGGGCAGCTCCAACCCCCTCAAACGCTTTGAAAGCTTGTTGGACGCTGCGTCCCCCATGCGACCGCCTGATTTCGAAACATCCCCGATGTGGATGACACCGCCCAAGAAGGTCCCTGTGGTCAGAATAACGCGATCCGCCATCACTGCACCAATGGTGCTAACTTCCACACCAGCGATGGAACCGCCTTCCAAAATGAAATCCGTGACTTCGCCTTCGACGACCGTTAGATGCGGTTGCGCGGTGATTTCTCCCTGCATAACCTCCCGGTAAATCTTGCGATCGGCCTGCGCACGCGGCCCTTGAACAGCTGGGCCTTTCCGCCGGTTCAGCAACCGAAACTGTATCCCCGCCTGATCTGCGACCCGGGCCATGACCCCATCCATCGCGTCAATCTCACGAACCAGATGGCCCTTGCCCAGACCACCAATCGCAGGATTACAGGACATCACACCAATGCCGTCCTGCGACATCGTGATCAGCGCGGTTTCCGCCCCCATCCGGGCTGCGGCATGGGCTGCCTCGGCCCCAGCGTGGCCGCCACCAATAACAATGACTTCAAAATGTTTCACGTGAAACACTCCATCACTTACCAATGCAAAAGCTGGAAAAGATTTCGTCCAGCAGGTCTTCAACGCCAATCCGGCCTACAACCGCCTCAAGCGATCGGATGGCAGAACGCAACTCTTCAGCGGCTATATCGTATGCGAAAATACCTTGAACCACTATATCTTGCGCCGTCATCAATTTCCTATGGGCATCTAACATCGCAAGTCGGTGCCGCTCATGCGTGGCTACGCCAACACCAAGACTACGGGTTCTTAAAGTTTCCGTCACCCGAGAAACCAGTTCATCCATTCCCTGCCCGGTTTTACCTGAAACGGCGCCAGGTTCACCAGGATGCAAATCTGCCTTCGGATGAACAATGATATCCCCTTCCTCTGGTTCCAGCATCAGCACCTCATCCGCGCTCACCAAAAAAACACGAAGATCCGCTTGGCCCGCGCGTTCCACCGCCCGTGTCACCCCGATCCTCTCGATCTGGTCTTCAGCCGCCCGCAAGCCTGCGGTGTCCAGTAACGTCACCGGCAAACCGTCAAGGTCCATCCGAACCTCCACCACATCCCGGGTTGTTCCTGCAATCTCTGATGTGATCGCCGCCTCGCGACCAGCCAGCGCATTCAGCAGTGTGGACTTACCTGCATTTGGCGCGCCAACGATGGCGACCTCAAAGCCGGACCGGATGCGCTCCGCCACCTTGGTGCCCTCGACTTCTCTTTTTACAGCGTCGATCACGCCTGAAAGCAGCGCCCTCACTTCGGGCGTCACATCGACGGGGACCTCTTCATCGGCAAAATCAATTGTCGCTTCCAATAGCGCTGCCGCACGAATCAAATCGCTACGCCAGCTTTCAACGACTTCCGCCAGATGGCCTGAGAGCACGCGAAGGGCCTGCTTGCGCTGCACCTCTGTTTCAGCATCGATAAGGTCGGCCAGACCTTCAACCTGTGCCAAGTCGAGCCTCTCATTTTCCAACGCACGCCGAGTGAATTCACCCGCATCCGCAAGCCGGGCATCGGGATGGGAGGAAAGCTCTCGCAGGACAGCTCCGACAACCGCAACGCTGCCATGTAGATGCAGTTCCACAACGTCCTCGCCGGTAAAACTCTGAGGGCCTTTGAAGGGCAGGACGAGAGCGCGGTCAATGATCTCACCGGACTTGGTCTTCAGGGTTCGAAGCGCCGCGTGATGCGACCCAGGCAGGCTACCTGCCAAATCCGTGCAAATCTCAAACGCCTTAGGACCAGACACCCGCACAACAGACACGCCAGCGCGTCCTGCCGCCGTCGCCTGCGCAAATATCGTGTCCATTTCTACATAACCTTTTGTTATCAAATAACAATCAGGTGTTCATGGAGTCGAAGAAGTCAGAATTTGTCTTGGTCTGCTTCAATTTGCCGATCAAGAACTCAATCGCATCTGTCGTGCCCATCGGGTTGAGAATACGTCGCAGCACAAAGGTCTTTTGCAGATCGACCTTGTCAACCAACAGGTCCTCTTTCCGCGTACCGGACTTGAGGATGTCAATCGCCGGGAAGACGCGCTTGTCCGCAATCTTGCGATCCAGCACGATCTCAGAGTTACCCGTGCCTTTGAAT
>CAYUSM010000117.1:0-9360 GCA_964447345.1 uncultured Sulfitobacter sp.
TGATGGGGCGGTACTATGCGCAAGCCGCTGGGATGCCGGATGAGGTGGCGGCGGCAGCGGAAGAGCACTACGCGCCGCTGGGGCCGTCTGACGATGTGCCGAGGGCTCCGGTATCCGTGGCCGTGGCGCTGGCGGAGAAGATCGACAAATTGACCGGGTTCTGGGCGATTGATGAGAAGCCGACGGGAAGCAAGGACCCGTTTGCGCTGCGGCGGGCGGCGTTGGGTGTTATTCGGATATTGGTGGAAAACCGGCTGTCGATGGATTTGGAGGAATTGTTTCAAGTTCGCATCGCGACACCTTTTGTCCGCCACGATTTGGTGGAGTTTATCTCCAAGCGACTTGAACAGGTTCTACGATCAGAAGGCGTCAGGCACGACGTGATCGAGGCTTGTTTTTACGGCCCTTCAGACACTTTGGATCGTGCTGTCAAATTTGCCGATGAGACCGACACGCCTGACGTCCTTGATCGCCCTTTTGGCAACTACGACCTCTACTTGGTTGCGCAAAAGGCCAAGGCTCTCTCAGAGGTCCTGACCACCGACGACGGCGAAAACCTGATCCAGGGCTTCAAACGCGCCAACAACATCCTCACACAGGCCGAGGAGGCCGACGGTGTCGAGTATTCCTACGGCGCAGACATCAAGTTCGCTGAGACGGACGAAGAGAGGGCCTTGTTCCAAGCCCTCGATGAGGCCGAAGCCCAGATCGCACCCGCGATGGAGGCGCAGGACTTCACCACCGCGATGTCTGCCATGGCCGCCCTGCGCGGGCCCATTGATGCCTTCTTTGAAGCTGTTCAGGTCAACGCCGATAACGCCACCGTCCGGCGCAACCGTCTGAACTTGCTGAGCCGGATCAGAACGATCTGTCTGAGCGTTGCGGATTTGACCAAAGTGGAAGGGTGATCCGGCTGTAAAGGACCGTCACATTTCGTTTACATAGTCCTCTTGTCAGGACTCCATTAACCCCTATGCTGCACCTGAATTTGATAGGTGCTGCAGTGCAGAATAATCCTGATACCACGCTGGTGACCCCCACCGCGCCCATCCACAACGCCACCCACGGCGGGCGGGCGAAGTGTTTGCAGCGGCTGGTGCGGCTGGACCTGCCGGTGCCGCGGACGGTGGCACTGTCCTTTGAGGCAGTGCAGCGGATTGCGAAAGGCGACATGCCGGATGTGGCAGCGGTGGTGGCCGAGATGCCGCAAGGGGCGTTGATGTGTGTGCGTCCCTCCAGCCAAGACCCCGATTGGGGCGGGCCGGGCGCTGTGCTGAACATCGGGATCAACAATGCCCGGTTCGAGGAATTCTGCGAAAGCATGGGAGAGGAGGCAGCCGCGGCGCTCTACACCCGTTTTGTGCAGTCCTATGCGATCGATATCGCGCGCCTCGACCCTGACATGTTCGATGATGTGTCCGGTGACGGACGCTCCGCCCTCGCGCAATCGCTGCATGCCTATGAGACCGAGACCGAAGAGGAGTTTCCGCAAGACCCGGCCGTCCAACTGACCGCAGTTTTGCGGTCGATGGCGCGGGCATGGGACGGCACCTCCGCCCGGCTGTTGCGTCAAGCCAAGGGCGCGCCGGGGGATGCGGGCTTGGGATTGGTCGTGCAGGAAATGGCTTTTGGTGTGGGGCAGGCACAGTGCGGCTCTGGCGTGCTGCAACTTGTCGACAGCGAGACGGGTGTCCGCCAGATCACCGGACGCTACCTGAGCCAGTCCCAGGGCCGCGATGCGCTGCAGGGTGATGCGGATACGATGTATCTGACCAAGGACCCACGTGGTCCTTCGCTGGAAGAACTGGCGCCTGAGGCCTTCAATGAGCTGGTCGAACACGCTGCGCTGATGCGGGTGAAACTGCGCGCAGAAATGCAGGTGGAATTCGTGATCGAGGACGGCAAGCTGCACATCCTTGATGGTGTGCGGGTGGCCCGGTCCTCGCGCGCGTCGGTGCGCATTGCCGTGGCGCTGGCTGATGAGGGGATCATCCCGCGTGAAGAGGCGCTGATGCGCGTGCAGCCACGGACCCTGACAGAGCTTTTGCATCGGCAGGTGGATCCGCGCGCCAAGCGCGATGTGATTGGACGCGGCATTGCCGCAAGCCCCGGTGCGGCGACTGGCAAGATCGTCTTCTCAGCCACAGAGGCGCAGGCCAGTGCGGCGCGTGGAGAGGCATGTATCCTGATCCGCCGGGAAACCAGCCCGGAAGACATCCGCGGCATGCATGCGGCTGTGGCCGTTCTGACTGAGCGCGGGGGCATCACCAGCCATGCGGCTGTGATTGGCCGCGGTATTGGCCTGCCTTGCGTTGTCGGGGCCTCGAACATGAAGTTCAATCTGCGCCGCAAGCAGATCGCTGCGCCTGACGGGCGCACCTTCAATGAGGGGGACGAGATCACCGTTGATGGCTCCAGTGGCGAGGTGATCGCGGGGGCCGTGGCGATGCAGGAAGCGGCTCTTGACGAAAACTTTACCCGGTTGATGGCCTGGGCCGAGGATGCCGCCGACATTGGCATTCGGGCCAATGCCGACACACCCGCGGATGCGCAAACCGCCCGCAATTTCGACGCCCATGGCATTGGTCTGTGCCGGACAGAGCACATGTTCTTTGAGCCGGGCCGCCTAACCGTGATGCAAGAGATGATTTTTGCCGAGACGGGCGAGGATCGTCGCGCGGTGCTGGAACGTCTGCTGCCGATGCAGCGGCAGGACTTCATTCAGCTGTTTCGGATCATGCAGGGTCAACCCGTGTGCATCCGGCTTTTTGACCCACCGCTGCACGAATTTCTGCCCATCGACAAGGCGGGGCAGCGCGAGCTGGCGGATGCTTTGGACTTGCCACTTTCCAGTGTGACCCGCCGGATTGAGGCGATGTCGGAGTACAACCCCATGCTGGGCCTGCGCGGCGTGAGGCTTGGCGTCACGGTGCCAGAAATCTACGAGATGCAGGCGCGCGCGATTTTTGAAGCCGCCATTGAGGCCAGCCGAGATGGCGATCCGGTGGTACCAGAGATCATGATCCCGCTGGTGTCAGCGAAGCGGGAAGTGGAACTGATCAAGACGTCCATTGATGCGGTGGCCGCTGCCGTGCGCACGGAGAAGGACGCGATCTTTACGTTCCGGCTCGGTATCATGGTCGAAACACCGCGCGCCGCGCTGCGGGCCAATGAGATTGCGCCCAGCTGCTCCTTCCTGAGCTTCGGCACAAACGACCTGACACAGATGACATACGGTCTGTCACGCGATGATGCGGGACGTTTCATGTCCGATTATGTGCAGCAGGGTGTCTTTGCCGAAGATCCGTTTCATGTGCTGGATACCGATGGTGTCGGGGAGCTTCTCAAGCTTGGTGCCGAACGGGGTCGGAATGCGCAACCAGGCATCACTTTGTCCCTTTGCGGGGAGCATGGCGGTAACCCCGAATCAATCGCTTTTTGTCGGGATGCGGGATTCGATTATGTTTCCTGCTCGCCATTTCGCGTTCCGGTAGCAAGGCTCGCCGCAGCGCAATTGGCCATACAACACAAGATTGGGTATGTCCCCGTCTAAGACGTGCTACAGACTGTAGCGATGGGCGAGAATCTGCGTAACGCTTTGGGCCTGGGTTGTCCCTGTGGATAAACTTGGGTAGGCGCAGCCCCTGTGAAATTACCAAAGAGTCTGCCGATGTCTGCCCTTCGCCGTTCGATCTGTGCCCTGCTGCTGGGCGCACTGACTGTTGCTCCGCTCTCTGTTGCCGCCTCTTCCGAGAAGGCCCAGGACCTTGCCCGCATTGAAACACAAGGGTTGAAATCTGCCGGTGGTACGCGTTTGAAGAAATTGCTGGCACAGCCCAAAGCTGCCGAGGGCGACGTATCTTTTTCGCGCAGTTGGATTGACGCACAGCCAAAGGCCACAGGTGGCGAGCAGTGGCGCTGTCTCGCCGAAGCGCTTTACTTCGAGGCGCGCGGCGAGACAGTCAAAGGGCAGTTTGCCGTTGCCGAAGTGATCATGAACCGGGTTAAGAGCGGGCGTTTCCCCGGATCGTTGTGCGCGGTGATCAATCAGGGTACAGGCAAGAAGTACCAGTGTCAGTTCACCTACACCTGCGACGGCTATGCCGAAGTGATCGCAGAGCCCCGCGCTTTTGCCCGTGTGGGAAAAGTGGCGCGGTACATGATGGACGGCAAAGTGCCCGCCCTGACCGATGGCGCAACGCACTACCACACGACTGCCGTGCGTCCCCGCTGGTCCAAGGTCTATACCCGTACTGCAAAGATTGGCGTGCATCTGTTTTACCGTCACACTTGGCGCACCGCGTCCAACTGACGGACTGACGGTTTCAGGCGCTGGCCTGCCGGAAACCGTACTGATATGGTCGGGCGCGGCGGGCTACACCGCAGCGACCCGTCACAGCAAAGGCCCTTGCCCATGTCCAACGAAGTTCGTCTTGCCTTTGCGCATCCCTCAGAGCGCGCGGAAGCAATGGCGGGCGCGGACCCGCTAGACCGCATCTCACTGCGGGATCACATCGTCGAGGTTGAGATTGGTGCATTTCAGGCCGAACGCGGTGTCACCCAGCGCATCTGTTTCAATGTCGTGGTCGAAGTGCGCCCGTTGCGTGGGCCGATTGACGATGATGTGGACCGCATCCTTAGCTACGACCGTGTGACCGAGGCGATTGCAACTGAGCTTGCGGTTGAACGATTGGCCCTTCTGGAAACCTTGGCCGAACGTGTCGCCGAACGCATTCTGCTGGAGCCGCAGGCGGTGCGTGCCTTTGTGCGCATTGAAAAACTGGATCGTGGACCGGGGGCCTTGGGTGTGGAAATCGTCCGGGCCCGTGAAGGAGAGCCCGCACCGGAGCTTGTGCAAGAGGAGGCGCCGCATCCGCAGCTTGTTTATCTGAGCAATGACGCCATCGCCTCACCACATCTGACAGGCTGGCTGGATCAGCTGTTGGCAGGCGGGGTGCCATTGATCATCTGTGTTGGCGCGGACGACACGCCTGCACCGCAGGTCCCGCATAAGATGGCACAGCGGCGGATCGATCTGCTCGCCATAGAGCAGAATTGCTGGGTCTTGGCCTCACGCGATGACCGTTGTGTGGTGGTGGAGACCCGGACGGAATTGGACTGGGCGATAAAGAACGGGCAGACCTGCGTATGGGCGCCCTCCAAGATCGTGCTCGACTCTGTCGACACACCTTCTGCGCAACCCCGCGATGCCGTGGCACTTGCCGCCTGGTTTGCTGCGACCTTTGATGCGCAGGAAATGCTGGTGATCGGGGCCGAACTGCCGACAGAGATGTCGGTGCCCTTACGTTCGATGTCTGCAGATCAGGCTGAGTTGTGAGCGGCGGAAGAGAGTATTTCAGACCACTTGTTCAGGTTGGCCCGCGCAGCCCGGCAGGGGCTGCCCAGTTGGCGGGTGGATGGGGATGGTTTACGCATCTGGAAGTGCTGGCGCGCGGTCGGCTTCCCCGTATGATCCCTTTGGCTGAGGTCCCAGGCGCGGCAATTGACGTTCTTACCGTCCCGCGCGCCGACATCGGTGGTCTGTCAATGAAACAGCCCCGGGTGATGGGGATACTGAACACGACGCCTGACAGCTTTTCAGATGGCGGATTGCACGCAGCTGCCGACGATGCGGTGGCGGCGGGTATGGCGATGCGGGACGCCGGTGTGGATATCCTCGATATCGGTGGTGAATCAACGCGGCCCGGCGCGGAGACTGTCGACGTAGAAGAAGAGATCAGACGTACGTCGCCGGTTGTGCGTGGACTGCGCGAAGCTGATGTTGAAACGCTGATTTCCATCGACACACGCAAAGCCCCTGTTGCCGAAGCGGCCGTGGCAGCCGGGGCGGGCCTGATCAATGATGTCTCTGGCTTCACCTATGATCCTGACCTTGCAGGTGTCGCCGCACGGGACACGCTGCCGGTTTGCGTGATGCATGCGCTTGGCGATCCCGAGACGATGCAGAACAATCCGCAATACAACGATGTGTTGCTTGATGTTTTTGATTTTCTTGAGGCGCAGATCGCGCTGTTGGAGCGCAGCGGCGTCGCGCGTGGCCAGATAGTCGCCGACCCCGGTATCGGCTTTGGCAAGACGCTGGAGCATAATCTGGCCCTACTGTCGCGGCTCAGCTTGTTTCACGCCCTCGGTGTTCCGATCCTCTTGGGGGCATCGCGAAAGCGCTTTGTCGGCACAATTGGCAAGGCAGAACAGGCAGATACCCGCTTACCGGGAAGTTTAGGGGTAGGTCTGGCTGCACTTTCCCATGGCATCCAGATTCTGCGAGTGCATGATGTCCCAGAGACGATCCAGGCCATTGCGCTGTGGCGCGCGGCGATGTCAGGAAGACACGTATGAGTAAGTTATTTGGCACCGACGGGGTGCGCGGCACTGCAAACATCGACCCCATGACACCGGAAATGGCGCTGCGGATAGGGGCGGCGGTAGGCAAACAGTTCCGCCGCAACGGCAGTGCAGTGCACCGTGTTGTCATTGGCAAGGACACGCGCCTGTCGGGCTATATGTTTGAAAATGCGCTGACGGCGGGTTTGACAAGTACCGGCATGAACGTGCTTTTGCTGGGGCCTGTGCCCACGCCCGCCGTGGGGCTGCTGACCCGTTCCATGCGGGCGGACCTGGGCGTGATGATTTCGGCGAGCCACAATCCGGCCCATGACAACGGTATCAAGTTCTTTGGCCCTGACGGCTTCAAACTGTCGGATACGGTAGAACAAGAAATCGAGGCGCTGGTCGCAAACGGTGTTGAGCCTGCCCCTGCAGATCAGATCGGGCGCGCGAAGCGCATCGATGATGGCCGGTATCGCTATATTGAGCGGGTGAAATCCTCGTTCCCGCGACGCATGCGCCTTGATGGGCTTAGGGTGGTGGTGGATTGCGCCAACGGGGCTGCGCATCGTGTCGCACCTGAGACCCTTTGGGAGCTTGGGGCAACCGTGATCCCCATGGGTGTCGTGCCCAACGGACACAACATCAACGAAGGCTGTGGATCGACCCAACCGGCTGCTGCAGCGGAGATGGTTGTAGCTCATGGGGCCGACATTGGCATTTGCCTTGATGGCGATGCAGATCGCGTGATCCTCATCGACGAGCGCGGCAAAGTTGGTGACGGTGACCAGTTTATGGCAATGATGGCGGCCCGTTGGGCGGATGAGGGGCGTCTGAAAGGCGACGCGCTGGTCGCAACGGTGATGAGCAATCTTGGGCTGGAGCATTTTTTGCAGGACCGTGGGTTGCGGCTGGAGCGTACGAGTGTCGGGGATCGCTATGTCGTGGAGCGCATGCGGGAAGGCGGCTTCAATCTGGGCGGAGAACAATCCGGCCATATCGTTATGACAGATCACGCGACCACGGGCGATGGGTTGATGGCCGGGTTGCAGTTCCTTGCGGAACTTGTGCGCTCTCAGAAACCCGCGTCAGAACTGCTGCACCAATTCGTACCCGTTCCCCAACTTCTGAAAAACGTACGTTTCGAGGCCGGTCAGACCCCGCTTGAGACGGCACGGGTCAGAGGAGCCATAGCACAGGCCGAAAAGGAGCTTTCCAGCGGTGGCCGGTTGCTGATCCGTGAATCCGGAACAGAACCGCTTGTGCGGGTGATGGCGGAACACGAGGATGCGGCGCTGATGGAAGAAAACGTAGATGCGGTGGTGGCTGCAGTTCAGGAAGCGGTTAGCGTCAACGCTTAGCCGTTTCTGCCAAAGAGCCTGCGCAGCGCACCGTACTGACTGACGCCCAAGCCAGCAAGGATCAGGCACATGGCCAGAAGCAGGGATGGGGGCAGCGGTTCGCTGAGAACCAGCGCGCCCAGCACGACAGACCATACCGGTACCTGATAGTTGACCAGTGACATAAAGACCGGACCTGCGCTGCGGACAACGAGCACGCGCATTACATTTGCCATGGCGGTAGGCACCAGCCCCAAAAACAAGAGCACCAACAGAATATCCGTTGCGGGCATCGGCGGAGGTCCTTCGACCACAAAGGCGGTTGGAACGATCATCGCCGACCCAATGAGCAGCAGGACTGTCGCCAGACCAATCGGGTCTATCGCTGGCAGGCGCCGCATCAGGATCGAACTGGTGGCGTAGCAGCTTGCCGCAAGAATACAGGCCAGCCGTCCCGGCGTTTCCAGTGCCGCGCCTGTGCTCTCAAAGGCTTGTCCGCCAATCAGGATGACCACGCCGCAAAAGCCAACACCGAACCCCAGCATGCGTCGCAAGGTCAGCGCCTCTCCGGGCACGAAGAAATGCGCCAAGGGCAGAATGATAAGTGCTGTGGATGCCATCGATACCCCAGCAAAACCGGAGGTAACATATTGCTGTCCCCAAGCCAGCAGGGTGAAGGGGATTGCACCGCTCAACCCGCCGATGAAGATCATCGTGACAATCCGGTTGATGGTTGGAGGCTTTTCAAAGAGCGTAAAGCCCCGAAAGCCCCAAATCACCACCATCACGATTGCTGCAAATCCAATGCGGGATGCGGCCAGCCAGAAGGGTGTGATGCCTGTCAGGGCAATCTCGGTCACCATGAAGGTGCCGCCCCAGACAAAAGCGAGAACGCCGATCATGAGCCAGCTTTTGTATGTGATATTCGGTGCTTGGCTCATTCTCTTGACCTTTTACTTTGAGGTAGAGCGGCGCGCGCCGACGGTCAAGTGTTGAAACTTCGGTAGTCGCCGAACAATGCTTTCTGTCCTGCGACAATTTGGTGAGGAACGGGACGTACGTCTGCGCGTTTAAGCATCAACACAACCGTAGACAGGAGACGACACCATGGACTGGACATCACTTGTCGGAGCCCTTTTCTTTTTCACCTTCCTGATCGGCATCACGTTGGCGTTTGTCAGCAAGCAGAAGGTCGAAAGCCGGATGGACGACGAAAACGCGACAAAATCCACGCTGGCTGCGGACAAATCCGCACATGGCAAACCAGCGGACGTGTAAGCGCAACGTTGGAGATACAAAGGCCCGGGCATGCCCCGGGCCTTTCTTATTTTTGGGGCTTAGTTCTTGGCCTTATCGACCATCTTGCCCGCTGAAATCCAGGGCATCATCTCACGAAGTTTTTCGCCGACCTGTTCGATCTGATGCTCGTCATTGATGCGACGCGTTGCTTTGAATGATGGTTGGCCGACTGCATTTTCCTGCATGAAATCACGCACGAACTTGCCGGTCTGGATGTCGGTCAGAACCGCCTTCATCTTCGCCTTCGTCTCATCGTAGGGCAGGATGCGCGGGCCGGAGACGTATTCACCATACTCGGCGGTGTTGGAGATCGAATAATTCATGTTGGCGATGCCGCCTTCATAGATCAGATCGACGATCAGCTTCACCTCGT
>CAYUSM010000118.1:0-9301 GCA_964447345.1 uncultured Sulfitobacter sp.
ATGGAGGTGTTCCTTAGTCAGAAATGTCAGAAAAGAGGTTGTCGCTTTCCACGAACTCCAGCCGCTCGGTGTCGATGGTGCCCTCGTTGATGTCGCGCACCTCAACCTTGCCATCGCCATACCCGATAACGACGATGTCACAGATGTCGATGAAAAGCCCGTTCTCCACCACGCCCGGCATCTGGTTGATGACCATCGACATCTGCCGCGGATTGCCGATGCGTCCTAAATGCAAATCGAGGATGTGATTGCCCTCATCCGTGACAAAGGGCGCATCTCCATTCATCCGCAACGTGGTCTTGCGCCCCAGCACATCCATGGAAATCAGCGTCTCTTCCACCAGTGCCTGTGTCGCTTGCCAGCCAAAGGGGATGACTTCGATGGGCAGCGGGAAGGCCCCCAGGGTTTCTACCTCCTTGCCGACATCCGCAATCACGATCATCTGATCGGAGGCCGTCGCCACAATCTTTTCTTGCAAAAGCGCCCCGCCGCCGCCCTTGATCAGGTTCAGCTCGCCATCAAACTCATCGGCCCCATCAATGGTCAGGTCCAGCCATTTGGCCTCATCCAGCGAAATCACGTCAATGCCAACATCCCGCGCCAGTGCCGCCGTGCGTGATGAGGTCGGCACGCCTTTGATGCGCAATCCGTCTTCGCGCACCATCTCTCCCAGACAGCGCACCAGCCAGGCGGCGGTGGACCCGGTCCCCAATCCGACACGCATCCCGTCTTCCACATATTGTGCTGCCCGTTTGGCAGCGACGAATTTCGCCTTGTCGATGGGGGACAATTCTCCGGCCATGGGCAGCTCCGATGCAGATGGTTTCGCGCGTTATAGGGAGATTCCCCAAGACGTGCGAGACCAGCACGCCTCTTTTTTGCTCACCCTTTCCTTTGCCACCGCAGGTTCTCCCAACTTTCTGGTTTCGGAGCCGCCCTTGCTTGAGCCCAGGTCGGGCAACTGGCTGGCAGACGGGCAAGAGAAATCGCCGAGGGACCCGCCTTGGCGGGAGACGGCTATTTCTCTTGAGCGGCTGGCAGGCAGTTGCCAGGCAAGGGATCAATCAAGGGTGGGTCTGAAACCTTCTGGTTTTGGAGAGACCCGCAGCCCCGCGCCACAGGACACTCCTGAAACGCATCAAGCTTCGCACAAGCCTCTCTGCGCCCATACAACGAAGAGCATCCGCGATGAGCCACGCCCGAAACACACCAAGACAGGTCGCTTTCACACCGACACACCGTGTCCTCTCCGCGTATCACCGCCTCATGACCTATGTTCTGCATTATGCACCCGACAATGCCTCACTGATCATCCGCCTCGCGCTGGAACACCGCGGCCTGGCCTATCGCACCACCCTGGTGGATCGCGCCACCCGCGCCCAGGACAGCGCTGCCTACCGCAAGCTCAACCCACACGGCCTGATCCCGGTGCTGGAAACGCCAGATGGCCCGCTCTTTGAGACCGGGGCGATCCTGCTCTGGCTCGCCGACACCCACGGTGGTCTTGGCCCCGCCCCGGAGGCAGCCAAGCGCGGCGACTTCCTGAAATGGCTCTTTCATCTGTCAAACACTACCCACAGTCTGCTGCGGATGGTGTTCTATCCCGAAAAATACATCGCACCCTCGCATGTGGTCGCCCTGCGGGTCGGGCTGACCTCAAAGATCAGCGAGAGCTTCACCACACTCAATGTCCTTGCGACCACCCAACCAAGCTGGCTTGGCGCGCCACAGGCCACGGTAGCGGACTTCTATCTCTGCGCGCTCTTGCGCTGGTCCGCGCTCTATACAAATGACACCAGGGGCGACTGGTTCGATTTGTCGTCCTACCCCGCACTCCGTCAAATCTGCGCACAGGTAGAAGCCTTGCCCTGCACCCACCGCTTGCAAATCGCCGAAGGTCTGGGCGATACGCCCTTCACAGCGCCCAGTTATCCCACCCCTCCAGAAGGCAGCGCCACCTGATGTTTCTCTCGGTCTTCGACATGTTCAAAGTGGGCATCGGCCCGTCGTCCTCCCACACCATGGGCCCGATGGTGGCAGCCGCACGCTTTCTCGATCTGATGCGCGCCTCACCTTTCCACTTCGCGGGCGTGCGTGCTTCCCTGCACGGATCGCTGGCCTTCACAGGCGTCGGCCACGCAACGGACCGCGCCACGATCCTTGGCTTGGCCGGGTTCACGCCACAAGACTATGACGCGGATAAGGCCGAAGCGGCATTGACCGCCATCCATGAGAGCCATCAGATCGTGCTGGAAGGCCTCGAACCGCTGAGCTTTGACCCCAAGTCAGATCTCATCTTCGACTACGACACCAAGCTGGACGGACATGCCAATGGCATGATGCTCATGGCCACGGATGCCCAGGGCGATGTCACCCTGCGCGAAACCTACTACTCCATCGGCGGCGGCTTTGTGATGACCGAGGCCGAACTGGCGGCAGGCAAGGACACCGATGAAGGTGCACCCGTCCCCTTCCCATTCAAGTCCGCTGCTGAAATGCTTGAAATGTCGGAGCAATCCGGCAAAACGATTGCCGAGATGAAACGCGCCAACGAGGTCTCCCGCAATGGGGAGATTCACCTGCGCGACGGCACGAAGCGCCTCTGGCAGGTCATGAACGACTGCATCAACCGGGGCCTGACCTCCGAAGGCATCCTGCCGGGGGGTCTGCAGGTCAAACGCCGCGCCAAGGGCATCCACGATGCGCTTCAGGCCGAGCGCGGCATGAACCTCAACGCGCCTCATACGATCAATGACTGGATGAGTGTCTATGCGATGGCCGTGAACGAGGAAAATGCCGCTGGTGGACAGGTCGTCACCGCCCCCACCAACGGGGCCGCAGGCGTCTTGCCTGCCACGCTGCGTTACTACCTCGACCATGTGCCCGGTGCCTCGGAAGCACATATCGAGGATTTCCTGCTGACCGCCGCCGCCATTGGCGGGCTGGTGAAGTTCAACGCTTCCATCTCCGGTGCCGAAGCAGGTTGCCAGGCCGAAGTCGGCTCCGCCGCAGCCATGTCCGCTGCCGGGCTTTGCGCGGTTATGGGCGGCACGCCCCAACAGGTGGAAAACGCCGCCGAAATCGCGCTCGAGCATCACCTCGGCATGACCTGTGACCCGGTCAAAGGCCTTGTCCAAGTGCCCTGCATCGAACGCAACGGCCTGGGGGCGATCAAGGCCGTCTCGGCCGCGTCCCTTTCGCTGCGCGGCGATGGCACGCACCTTGTGCCGCTGGATGCCTGCATCGAAACCATGCGCCAAACCGGCGAAGACATGAGCGAGAAGTACAAGGAAACCTCTCTCGGAGGCCTTGCGGTCAACATACCCAACTGCTGACCCGGCCCGGATCGGTGATTATGCGCGGGCCAAGGATCACGCAGCGACCAATCTGCGATTGGCTTGTCCTTGAGGCCGTGCAGAATTGCCCCCACCCTTGATGAGGTGCCTTGAGGACGCCCGTTCGCAGGCGAAACCCTCCACTGGAGGCTTTCGACATCCTGCTCACCCTCAAACGCCTCCCAGCAAAAAGCGCCCAACCAAGTTCCCGCAAAACGCCGAGAACGCGCGAGAACGCAGCCCCGGCCAACCAGCATGTGGCGGCGCTTCATCGCAGCAAGCAGATCACCGCCGCACCGGCACCTCATAACCGCGCTCTTCAGGCTCTTCATCGACGAGTTCCGTTGGAAACCCCGGTGCGGTGATCGACAATCCCGTCGCTTCCTCCAGCCGTTCGATCATCCGGTCCGACTGGGCGCGCTCCCCGTAACGTGTCTGCCCGTCGGTCAGCATGGAAATCATCAGGGGCGACAATTCAAGCGGTACGTTATGATCGTCCGCCAACTTCTGGAAAAGCCCCACATCTTTTTGCACCAGATCAAGCGTGAAATTCACATCCCGAGACCCCGACAGGATCAACTGGCTTTCGGTCTCATGCACAAAGGAATTGCCAGACGAGGCCGCAATCGCCTCATAGGTGACGCCCAAGTCCATGCCCGCTGCTTTCATTACCGTCAGCGCTTCACAGAGAGACAAAAGATTGATTGTTGCCAGATAGTTGGTCATCACTTTTAATGTACTTGATGTCCCAACGTCGCCCACGTGGAGAACGCGCCGTCCCATATGGGTGAGGATCGGCAAGACTCGCTCAAAGGTCGGACGCGTGCAGCCTGCGTAGATCGATATGTTGCCTGTGTCTGCCCGATGACAACCGCCAGAAACCGGGCAGTCCACGGCCTCACCGCCCGCCCCGATCACTGCATCTGCATGTGCCCTTATCTGCTCGGCATCGGTGGTAGACATCTCCATCCAGACCTTGCCCGGACCCACATGGGGCAACATCTCGGCCATGACACTTGCGCAGGCTGCGGGGCTTGGCAGACAGGTGATCACCACGTCAGAGCTCTGCATCAGGTCCGCAGCCGAGGTACCAGCCCGCGCCCCGCGAGACGCGAAGTTTGAGACCAATGCGTCATCAAGGTCGAAAACCGCAAGATCAACACCATTGCGCAATAGTGACCCCGCCAGCTTGCCGCCCACGTTGCCCAAACCAATGAACCCAACCTTCATCCCGCTCTCCCCGATGCGTTTGGGCCATCAGCGCGGGCCTCAAGCGACCTGTCGCGCTTGTTCGCGACCTTGGCGCCGCGCAGTGAAATTTCTTCGAAGAAATTCGGCAAGGCTTTTGCAAAAGCCTTGCCCTGCGGCGCACGAGCGGCTCAACTCCCCCCATGGCCTACCCCTCAAACCAACCGTCCCAACACCGCGATGATGCCGCAGCGGGCATCGAAGTGACCGAAGATTTCGAACGCTTCGCTCAACGCAATGACATTTTCACCCGCGCTTTCTGGGACAGGCGCATTCGCACCAAGCAATCCGACGCCTTCTTTGCCTCCTACCGGATGGAAGCCACGCCCCGCAGAGGTGACGGCTTTCAACAACGCGATTTCGCCCTGCGCAATGCCAGCTGGCTGATATCCGATCTCATCTCAAACCGCGGCGGCGACAGCGGCAAACGCGAAGGGTTCCAGGCCGCCATCGAGAACGACACGCCCGTCGCCCCGATGCAGCAAGATGTTGATGATCCGACCAGAATGGCGAATGAAATCAAACGCATTGCCAAGTTCTTTGGTGCTGACCTGTGCGGCATCACGGATATGGACGACCGGTGGCTTTATGCCAGCCGTGTCGATGCGCGCGACTTTTCCGAAGCACCCAACGACCTGCCCGAAGGCATGACATCTGTCATCGTCATGGGGCACCAGATGGAAGAAGACCTGGTGGCCACCTACCCCTCAGCGCTCGCCGGGGCTGCCACAGGTCGGGAATACAGCCACGAAGCAGCAGTTGTCATGCAAGTTGCAGCCTACATCCGCAACCTTGGATACGAGGCGACGGCCAGCATGAATGACACTGGTTTGGTTATCCCCTATGCGATCAAGGCGGGACTTGGCGAGTATGCTCGCAACCAGATGGTCATCACGCCGGAGTTCGGGCCGCGCCTGCGCTTCTCGAAAATCTTCACAAACCTGCCGCTCACGCACGACGCCCCCAGACCCCAAGGTGTACGGGACTTCTGCAACATCTGCACCAAGTGCGCGGACGCCTGCCCGGTCAAGGCGTTGCCCTACGGACCACCTGAGGTCAGCACCGACGTTTCGGCCATCAAGGGCGTGCGCAAGTGGACATCGGACGCGGAAAAGTGCTTTGGCTTCTGGGCCAAGCTCTCATCAGATTGCGCGATCTGCATGCGGGTCTGCCCTTTCAATCGCGACTTCTCGAAATGGCAGCACAAGCTCTGGCTTAAGCTTGCCCTGTCACCCTGGCGCAGACTGGCGCTTTGGCTTGACCGAAAGCGTGGCGGACGCACTAAACCCGCCGATTGGTGGGCCGATACGCGGACCTGATCACGCGCAAGACGTGTAAGGGTGCCGCAATCGCTGCGCACCTATGCACAGATGCCGTTCAATCCCGCCCATTGCTTGCGGCAGTGCTGAGCCCCATCTTTGGCGTAACGTCAGCAAAGGAGACCCTTCATGTCCCTCAGACCAACTCTTGAGACCCGCCGCGCCGTTCCAACAATGGAAGGCGCAGGCGTCAAACTTCACCGCGCTTTCGGCTTTCAGGATCCAAGCGAGCTTGACCCTTTCCTGCTGTTCGACGATTTCCGCAACGAGCGTCCGCAGGATTTCGAGAAAGGCTTCCCCTGGCATCCCCACCGCGGGATCGAGACCATCACCTACGTGCTGGAAGGCACCGTGGATCATGCGGATTCGCTGGGCAATCAGGGCTCGCTTGGTGCAGGCGATGTGCAATGGATGACCGCCGGGCGCGGCATTCTGCATCAGGAGATGCCGCACGGCAACGCGCGTGGGCAGATGCATGGCTTCCAGCTTTGGGGCAACCTGCCTTCGGATCAGAAGATGACAGCGCCGCGGTATCAGGACGTCACCTCAAAAGACATCCCCGAGGTGATCGATGATGATGGCACCAAGGTACGCGTGATTACTGGTGAGTTCTGGGGCAAGACAGGGCCAGTCGATGGCATTGCCGCTGACCCGCAGTATCTGGATGTCACCATTCCGGCAGGCGTGAAAAAGACGTTTCAGATCGACACCTACCGGCGCGCCTTTGCTTATGTGTTTCAGGGGGCTGGCGCCTTTGCCGATGCCTCGCAACCAACCGGCGTGCTGCTGGAAAAGGAAGTCGCTGGGGAAGAGGTCAACATCCGCGATCTGTCAGGCGACCGCACCCTCATCCGCTTTGGCACGGGCGACGAGGTGACCGTACAGGCGGGCGAGGAAGGCGTACGCTTCCTGCTGATCTCCGGTGCACCGATCGAAGAGCCCGTGGCCTGGCACGGCCCCATTGTGATGAACACCCGCGCCGAGCTGGAGCAAGCCTTCGCCGAGTTGCGCAACGGCACCTTTATCAAGCCAGTCCACTAAAGACAAAAGCGCGGGCGCAGCAATGCGCCCGCGCCCCACATGTTAACCAGTTTACCCGTTAACCGACTGTTTAGTTTGAACTTTCCGAAAAAGCAAAGATCAGCGATACCGATCCCATCCACCGACGGGGGCCGGTGTCTTGCTGAAGTTGCCAAAGGAAAGTCCCCATGCTCAGACAATCGCTGCTCACCCCCGCATTGGTCACTTTGACCGCGCTGCCCGCTGTCGCCGATTCCGGGCTTGGCATCATCGGCGCAGACCTGCGACTGGGTTATTCGAACCACGCTGTCGAAGGCGGCTACGTCGCGGGCACAGTGGATGTCGCGATCACCGATCACCACGGCGCGCAGTTTGATCTGCAATACGAAGAGCGCAGCAATGGGGGCATCGGGCGGCTCGGCACCGTGCTTTACATGAACCCCCGTGACGGACAGAAATACGGCCTGACATTGATGCTGGCAGACAAGAATGACGCCTCCTCGACTTATGGGATGATCGGTAGCGGCAGCGATGTTCGAGGTTGCTCCGGACTGGAATATGGAGGTGCGGGCAGGCGCTGGATTGTCAGCTGACAATGATCTGGACTGGATCAGTGTCGGTGCGGGAATTCATTGGCAAGCCTTTGAACAAACACAGTTTTACGGCCACTACGATGTGTCCGAGTTTGACGAGCAGAATTTCGGTGCTATCGCCCATGAGGTGACCTTTGGCGTGCGCACCCGGCTGCATGACGGCCCGGTGTCGCTCTTTGCGGAAGCGTCACATGACTGGCTGAACGGCCGGAACGCGGCGGATGGCGAAACGACACTCCGTGCAGGCGTCTCCGTGGCGCTGGGGCGCACGGGCAACGATCAGCCCTCCTTCCGGGTGAGCGACCCGATGCGGCAAATCCTGCGGCGCGGGTTGTATTGAGCGGCATTGGACTGCGGAACGTTGGGCACTGCTGGTGGTTTTATGCGGCACCCACAGCCCGGCGGACCATGTCCCAATACTGCGCCACGACCTGCTCAAGCGAAAGACGCCCACCGCTGCGAAACCACGTGTTCACCCCCGTCAGCATCGCAATGATGGCCAGGGTCATGATTTTGCTGTCCTCAACGGCAAAGTCACCTTCTTCGGCTCCCTCTCTCAGAATGGCTTCCAACTGGTCCTCGTAACGTCGCCGCAGCGCTTCGATCTGGGCAAAGTTCCCTGGCTCCAGATTGCGCAGCTCCATATAGGCGATAAAGACCTCGTCCGGCCGATCCGCATGGAAGCTGATGTGGAATTCTACAAACTGCCGGAGGCGGTCCAGCGCAGTTCCTTGGGCTTCGAAATTCGCCTGGGCCAGTAGCTCTTCCATATGCCCGCGCATCAGATCAAATAGCAGCGATTGCTTGTCAGGCGTGTAGTTGTAGAGCGCCCCCGCCTGCACCCCGACCTCTGCCGCAATGGCACGCATGGAAACCGCAGCATAACCTTTCTGCGCAAATAGGCGCAGTGCGGCTGCGCGCACTTTTGGTCCGGTGATCCCGGCGTGTGATCCTGTGGTCCGTGCCATGAGCGGAAGATTAATGAACAGGCGTTCAAAAGCAAAGCCCGCTTGCGTGAAAGCGGGTGGAGTGCAAAAACGGTGCCATGAGATGCAGCCTTGTTCCCTTTGCTTTCGTTGTGGTCATCGCAGGCTGCACCCAATTTCCGGAGTTGGATCAAACCCAGACCGCGGAACTTGAGGCGGCGGACTATCCGGAACTTGTGCCGATTGAGCCCATCCTGGCTCAGTTCGATGCGCCCGGCGCGGACCCTATTGCCGAAGAGACAAATCTGGAGGGGCGGCTTGCCGGTCTGAGGGCGCGCGCGAACCGCCTGCGCGGCACAGTTCTAAGCGGGGAAGAGAAGCGGCGGCTTGAGCAAGGTCTGCGCTGATCCGATCCCGCGTTGCACCGCTGCGCTGAACCCGCTACATCGCCCCGGACACGACAGCAAAAGGACCGCCCGACATGTCTGATCCTCTCCGCCTTGGAATCGCTGGTCTGGGCACAGTGGGTGTCGGTGTGGTCCGCATCATCCGCCAGCAGGCAGCGCTCCTGGAAGCGCGCACCGGGCGCAAGATCACCATCTCTGCCGTTTCTGCCCGCTCCAAGGGCCGCGACCGGGGTGTGTCGCTGTCAGACTATGCCTGGGAAGACGATCCGGTTGCTCTGGCCGCGCGCGACGATGTTGACGTCTTTGTCGAACTGATGGGCGGTGAGGACGGCCCTGCCAAAGCCGCCACGGAAGCCGCTTTGAAAGCGGGCAAGGACGTTGTGACCGCCAACAAGGCTATGCTGGCCATCAACGGTCAGGCGCTTGCCGAACTGGCCGAGGCGGAGGGCCGCG
>CAYUSM010000119.1:0-9121 GCA_964447345.1 uncultured Sulfitobacter sp.
GGGCAGTTCGATGCCGATCACAGAGCGGCCGGGCACCGTGGAAACACGTGCTGACAGAGCCGCCATGGACCGCGCGATGTCATCCGCCAGGCCGATCACCCGGCTGGCTTTCAGGCCCGGTGCAGGCTCCAACTCATACATCGTGACCACTGGGCCGGGGCGCACAGCAACGATCTCGCCTTTGACACCATAGTCATCCAGCACGCTTTCCAGCATGCGCGCGTTTTCTTCCAACGCCTCATCGCTGAGGTGCAGGCGCTGGATGTTCTGCGGGTTCTCCAGCAGGTTCAGCGGTGGTAATTCAAATCCGGGGTGCGTTTCGTCAAAGCTCAGCGTCGGCTGTGCCTCGGCCTGCGCCTGTTTGGAAGGTTGCACCGGTTTGCGGGTCGGCTGCTGCACGATGGTGCGGGGCTCTGGCACCGGGATGGGGGCTATGTCGGGCGCGGGTGCTTCCTGCAGGGGCAGTGCGGCCTCTTCTGGCGGAGCAACAGGCACAGCGGCAGGTGCGACCGTGTCGAGAGACAGTTTGGAGCCTGTGAGCGGCGGTTCTTTGCGTACCGCACCGGTAAGTGGTGGCTCAGGCCGCAGTTGTGCGGGCTGGTCGGTGTTCAGCACCAGCGCATCCGGGCCACGGCCACGCCCCCTGGTCAAAGGGGCCGTTGTTGGTGTGTGCACGGCTGTCGTGCTGCGCACCCGGTTCTTAATCACATCCGCGATCTTGGACTTGATACGTTCTTCCCCCGGCATCTCGTCCAAGGCCACATCGCTGTATTCCTCGACCAATTCCGGCTCCGGCATCTGCTCGGGGCGTTTGATCAGGCCGGGCATGCGCGCCAGAAGGCCGGTCTTTTGCTCAGGCTGCGCTGCGGTCAACATGGGTTCAGGTGGCAGTTCCGGGGCGGTTGGCGCCGTCATCATCGGCTGACTTGCCTCATATGCCGCTTGCTCTTCTGCGGCGATGCGATTGCGTTCGCGGCGCTCCGCTTGGCGGGCCTGCAGCTTATGGGTGGCAGAGACTGCACCACTTGCGCCCCGACCAATGGCCGTCATCAGCAGCGCATAAACCATGATGATCCCAACCAGCAGGAAACGACCAATGCGAAGCAGTTCCGCCTTGGTGA
The DNA here is from genome assembly GCA_964447345.1 of uncultured Sulfitobacter sp. Taxonomy (GTDB): domain Bacteria; phylum Pseudomonadota; class Alphaproteobacteria; order Rhodobacterales; family Rhodobacteraceae; genus Sulfitobacter. Next base: position 1,122 of record CAYUSM010000119.1, read on the forward strand.
AGCCAAGGACAAAGGCACCGAGCGCCACGATGGCAACGCCCATCACCAGCGACATCAGCTTGATCGTAAACGTCGAACCAATGGGCAGGATCGTCAGGATCGCCCCCATCACCGTATCACCAAAGAGCCCGCCCAGACCAAAGCTATGCGTCTGCAACCATTCAGCATTCGGTGCCAATGTCGCGGCATAGATTGCGCCCAATGCAACGGCAATCGGCGCAAAGATCAGGCGGCCCATCGCCCGCTCCTGTCCCCAATGCAGGGCAAAACGCGCACCCCAGACCAGCAGAACAATCGCGACACCCCAAGCACCCCATCCAACGATCATGAACAAAGGGGCTGCAATGGACGCACCGATGGAACCCATCCAGTTCTGCACAGGCGCGTCAGTCGACACCATCCAGTTGGGATCATCCGGCGTGTAGCTGCCAATCATCATCGCGGCCATCACACCAAAGAGGATCAGCACCAGACCCAGCAGTTCCTTGCCGCGTTTTTCGATGGCTTCGGCCATGTTGCTGTCCAGCAATGGATCGCGCCCGCGTGTCTGGTATGCCATGCTCTCGTCCCTTTTACTCATGCCGCGTAAAGACAGTCGCGGATCAACTCCAATCCGCGTTCCGTCTCATTGGCAGGCGCAACCAACGCCACTCTTATGTATCTTTTGCCGGGGTTTTCCTGCCCCGGTACGTCCTGCGCCAGATAGCCACCCGGCAGCACTTTCACGCCTGTCTCGCGCCACAGCTTCACGGCGGCGGCCTCGTCATCCTCGACAGGAAGCCAGAGGAAGAAACCCGCTTCAGGGCTCATGTAGCCGGGTATGTTGCCAAGAATCCGGTCGGCGATGGCGAATTTCTCCTGATAGAGCGCCCGGCTCTCCTCAACGTGCGCTTCATCCGCCCAGACCGCAGCAGCGGCCTGTTGCAGGGGCAGCGGCAAGGGCGCGCCTGCGTAGTTTCGGAGTTGCTTGATCTCGCGAATGGTCTTGGGCCCAGACGCCACGAAGCCGGAACGCAGCCCCGGCAGGTTTGATCGCTTGCTGAGCGAATGGAAGATCACCACACGGTTGCGGTCCACGCCCATTTCTTCGGCCACCTGCATCGCGCCGGGAGGCGGGGTGTCGCGGTAGATCTCGGAATAGCATTCGTCAGCGAAGATCAGGAAATCGTGCTTTTCAGCCAGCGTGATCAGCCGCTCCCAATAGTCCCGATCCGCAACAGCCCCTTGCGGGTTCGCCGGAGAACAGATGTAGGCGGCGGTCGTGCGGGCCAAAACATCGTCTGAGACGCTTTCGAAATCCGGCAAGTGCCCCGTCTCAGCCGTGGCATTAACCATCACCGGGTCAGCAGCACCGGAAATCGCAGCGATCATATAGACCTGATAGAAGGGGTTCGGCATCAGCACCGCAGGCTTTACGCCATTTTTGGTTTCTGGGCACAGGGCGATGACCGCGTTGTAAAGCCCCTCGCGCGTGCCGTTCAGCGCCATAACCTCGGTCTCGGCATCCATTGCAACGCCATAGCGCCTCTTGATCCAACTCGCGATGGCTTGCTTGAGTTCGGGCGATCCGTCGTTCGGCGGGTAGCTGTTGAAACCCACTGCATGCTTGACGATCTCATCGGTCACCCACGCCGGAAACGCGTGCTTGGGCTCACCAATGGTCATCTGGATCAGCGGCCCGCCCCCTTCGTGCACGTCCAGAAGAGCGCGCAGGCGCGGCCAAGCATGAGCCGGAAGGTTCGAAAACCGCTCTGGGTACACCATCTAAAACTGCCTCGGATCGGGATCGTTATCGCCCCGTTTGCCTCAAAGTACCCAAAGCCCATGACTCCGTCCAGAAAAACCGGAACGCGATCAGGGCTTTGTGGCATTTAGGCCAATCTCAGCGCAGCGCTTCCTCAACCGCCGCCCCAAGCCGCAACAGGTGTTCTTCCATATCTGGTGGGGCAAGCATCATCAGACCACAAGAAGGCGTGCCCGTGGGCAGGGTCAGCCCGCAGAGACCCATCAGATTGCCGATCCGGGTGTTCCGCAGCGCCAACAGATTTTCACTAAGATAGAAATCATGGTCCTCTTCCAACCGCGACAGGCTTGGCGGCAGAATGGGTGCGGTTGGTGCCAACACCGCATCGTAAGACGCTGTTGCGGCATCATATGCCGCGCGCAGGGCGTCCAGTTTTGCCCAAGCGGCCACGTAGTCTGGCCCGGTGTGGTTTTTGCCAAGGCGGAACCGCATCAGGATTTCCGCGTACATCTTCTCCGGCTCCGCCTCGATCACGTCGCGCCAGAGGCCATAAGCCTCGGTCGTGAAGAGACAGGTCGCAAGCGTCATGGCCTCGGCAACTTCCGGCACCTCTATCTCTTCGATCTCAGCCCCGGCAGATCGCAGTTTTTCCACTGCAGCCTCAAAGGCCTCACGCGGGGCATCACGTATGTCTTCGAGCGCCACGGTCTTGAGAACCGCAAACCGACGGCCCTTGATGTCAGCGTGGTGCAGATCGGCAGGCTTGCTGCCTTCAAGCGCCGCCAGCAGCAAGGCCGCATCCTCGACCGAGCGGCAAAGCGGCCCGACCGTGTCGAACTTCAACGCCAGCGGGACCACACCTTCCAGCGTCAACCGACCGGAAGTTGTCTTGAGGCCAACCAAGTCATTCCACGCAGACGGAATGCGCACCGAGCCACCGGTATCGGTCCCAATCCCCGCAGCGGCCAGATTGAAGGCAACAGATGCCGCCGCCCCCGATGAGGAGCCACCCGACACGGCATCTTCATCATTCACACATGGGGGTGTCGCCGTGCTTGGGTTATGGCCAAGACCGGAGAACGCCAACTCGCTCATATGTGTTTTGCCAAGGCAGACCAGACCCGCCGCTGTCGCATTCGCCAGAACCACAGCGTCCCGGTCGGGCACGCGACCTTCCAGCAGGTTTGAGCCGGCTTCCGTGACAATGCCCGCCGTGTCGAACAGGTCTTTCCAGGACACCGGCACCCCGTCCAAAGGGGACAGCCGCTGATTGTGCGCCGCACGTTCTGACGCTGCGGCTGCCTCAGCCAACGCGCGATCGGCGGTCACACGCGCATAGATACGGTCCCGCAAAGGATGGGCGTCAATCGCGTCCAGGTAGGTCTGGCAGAGGGCCACTGGATCGATCTCTCCGGCCTCAATCCCGCGCCCCAAATCCGCCGCCGTCATTGTCAGCCAGTCTTGCATGGCGCGCTCCCTCTTTGTGCATTTGGGCGGAAGGTAGCGACGCTTGCGCACATGGACAATCCCCGCCCGGCGACCATATGAAGGCACATGGAATTTGATACCGATATTGCCGTCATCGGCGGCGGTCTGAATGGCACAACCCTGGCGCTGGCACTTGCGCAGGCAGGGCAACGGGTGACCCTGATCGACGCACTTGGCGCGGCACCCAAGAAGGACGACAACTTCGACGGACGCTCCTACGCGCTTGCACTGACCTCTACCCGCCTGCTCGACGGCATTGGCGTCTGGGACACCGTTGCCCCGAACGCGCAACCGATGTTGGAGATCAAGGTCACGGACGGGCGGGCGGGTGATGGGCCATCCCCAATGTTCATGCACTTCGACCACGCCGAGATCGAAGAAGGCCCGATGGGCTATATGGTTGAAGACAGACATCTGCGGCGCGTCTTGCTGGACCACGTGGCCAAGGACGACCGCATCACCCAGTTGGAAGGCAAAACCGTCACCGCGCAGGAGGTTGACCCGGCCGGTATCACGCTGACTTTGGCCTCGGGCCAGACATTGCGCGCGCGCATGGCCGTGGGTGCAGATGGCCGTCGCACCGGGACAGGCCAGCGCGCCGGGATCAAGCGCACCGAATGGCCCTATCACCAGACCGCGCTTGTCTGTGCCATCGAACATGACCTGCCACACCACGGCGTCGCGCATCAGTTCTTCATGCCGCCGGGACCGCTTGCCATCTTGCCGCTCACCGGGAACCGTTCCTCCATCGTGTGGAGCGAGACGGACGCCAATGCCGCCGAAATCAACGCGCTGTCTGACGACGACTACCTCAACGTCCTGCGCCCCCGTTTTGGCAGTTTTCTTGGCGAGATCAGGCTCGCAGGCGCGCGCTATACCTACCCTCTGGGCCTCTCTCTGGCGCATGAGATGGTGGCACCGCGTACCGCCCTGCTGGGAGACGCAGCTCACGGCGTCCACCCGATTGCAGGCCAGGGATTGAACGCAGGGCTGCGCGATGTGGCCGCACTGGCGGAGGTTGTTGCAGACGCCGCCCGGCGCGGCGAAGACGTGGGCTCGGAGGCGGTTCTTGCCCGCTATCAAGAATGGCGACGGTTCGACAACGCCTCGCTGGCGCTGGCGACCGATAGCTTCAACCGTCTGTTTTCAAATGATAACCCACTGGTGCGTGCGGCGCGTGACATCGGCATGGCGGCGATCAACGCACTGCCCGGCCTGCGACGTGGGTTCATCCGCGAGGCAGCGGGCCTGACCGGCGACCTGCCACGCCTGATGCAGGGCAAACCGCTCTAAAGCGTCCGCGCCTCATCGATCAGCATCACGGGGATGCCGTTGCGGATGGGATAGGCCAATCCTGCGGCTTTCGACACCAGTTCCTGCTTTTCCGCGTCATAGCTCAGCGTGGTTTGGGTGCGTGGACAAATCAGCGCCTCCAGCATCCGGCGGTCGAATTCGACAACGGTGTCGCTCATTGCATCATGCCTTCGTCCTGCCCGCCACGCATCGCGTATTCAATCAGGGTGACCAGCGTCTCCCGCCGCGTTTGCAGCGAAGGGGCCTCCAACAGCGCCTGTTTATCCTCCGGATCGAAGTCCAGCATCATTGACAGCGAATTGATCAGCAGCTCGTCATCTGCCTCTTTCAGCGTGCCCCAATCGGCAGAAAGCCCGCGCGTGTCAAAGTAGCGGCCCAGAAGGTCCAGAAACTCTTTGCGTTGGAAGCCCGCGTCCGCTTCGTCCTTGCCAAGGTCACGCTCAAACCCGTCCCAAGCGACATCGCATCTGCGATAGGGGGTAAACCCCTCGATTTCGTTCACAACACGGAATCGGGACACCCCGCCAAGCGTAATCATGTACCGACCATCTTCAGTTTCAGAGAACTGGGTGATCCGGCCTGCACAGCCAATCGTGTGCAACCCGTGCCCTTCGCGCCCCGGCACCGCGTTGGGTTGCAGCATCCCGATCAGGCGGGCCTGTGTTTTCAGCGCGTCATCAATCATTTGAAGATAGCGCGGCTCGAAGATATGCAGCGGCAACCGCGAGCGTGGCAGCAACAAGGCTCCCGCCAGCGGAAAAATCGCAATTGTATCTGGCAGGTCTGTTGGCTTGATCATGTCAAAGCAGGTAGCGCTGTGAGATGATCAGGCAAATATCATTGAACTTAATTTGCGACGTCCATTCAGAACCACCGGATCATTGGGCTTGAGCGCATCGAAGATGGTGAAAAGCTGTGCCTTCGCCGCCCCTTCATTCCACTCGCGATCCCGCTTGAAAAGTTCCAAGAGGTGGTTGACCGCGCCTTCCGCGTCTCCATTGGCATAGAGCGCCTGCGCCAAATCGAAACGCGCCTGCAAGTCTTCCGGGTCTGCCTCAACGGCAGCTGTCAGATCCGCCACCGGACCTGCATCCGCTGCCTGGCGTGCCAGTTCCAGCTGCGCATGGGCGGCTTCCAGTTCAGGGGCTTTGGAAATCTCGATGGGTGCCCCATTCAGGAACGCTTCAGCCTGATCCAGTTCGCCCATGGCGATATGCGCGCGCACCATGCCGCCGTAGGCAGCCGCGTTGTTTGCATCCTCGCCCAGTACCGCCGCAAAGGTCTGTGCCGCATCCGTCGCGGCACCTTCGGCCAGCATTTCTTCGGCAGCCTCAACCGCCTCGGCCAGACCATCACCCGGCGCTTCACCCCCGGCCTGGCTGATCACACGGTCCACGAACGCCTTGATCTCTGACTGCGGCAACGCGCCTTGAAATCCGTCAATGGGCTGGCCCTTGAAAAACGCATAGACCGTCGGGATTGACTGGATCTGCAGCTGACCCGCAATCATCTGCGCCTCGTCCACATTCACCTTGACCATCTTCACGGCGCCTTTGGCCGCGCGCACCGCATCTTCCAGCATCGGGCCCAGCGTTTTGCAGGGACCGCACCAAGGGGCCCAGAAATCCACGATGATCGGTGTCGTCTGCGACGCCTCGACCACATCGGTCATAAAGCTGGCTTCGTCACTGTCCTTGATCAGGTCAGCGGGCGCTGCGGCGGTTAGGTCTAGTTCCATTTCTCAATTCCTCGCTCAATCGCGTTTGAGGTGTATATGAGCGCTTTGCTGCGTAAATCAAAGGTCAAAGGTGGCAAAAACCGGGGCATGGTCACTGGGCTGCTCCCAGCCCCGCACCGCCCGCTGGATATGGCTGGAGTGTGCCGCATTGGAGATATCGGGCGTGGCCCAGATGTGATCCAGCCTGCGGCCCTTGTCCGCGGCATCCCAATCGGGCGACCGATAGGACCACCAGCTGTAAAGGTTGCCTTCCGGGATATCCTTGCGCGTGACGTCCACCCAAGCCCCGGCATCCTGCGTCGCCCCCAGCGCCTCCACCTCGACAGGTGTATGGCTGACCACCTTCAGTAGTTTCTTGTGATCCCAGACATCATCCTCACGCGGGGCGATGTTCAGATCACCCACAAGGATCGCCTTCTCTGGCTTCTCGCCATGAAACCAGTCGCGCATCTCCGCCAGGTAATCAAGCTTCTGACCAAACTTCTCATTCACGGTGCGGTCCGGCTTATCCCCGCCTGCAGGGACATAGAAGTTGTGGATGATCGTCCCATTTTCCAGCCGTGCTGCCACGTGGCGCGCATGGCCAAGGGCCGCAAAATCCTTGTCGCCCACGTCCTCCAGCGGCAGCTTAGACAGGATCGCCACACCGTTGTACCCCTTCTGCCCCCGCGCCACGATGTGGCCATAGCCCGCCTCCCGAAAGCCTTCCATCGGGATTTTTTCAACCGGGCTTTTGCATTCCTGCAGGCACAGGACGTCGGGCCCATGCTCCGCCAGCATCTTCAAGACAAGCTGCTCGCGCAGGCGGACCGAGTTGATGTTCCATGTGGCAAGGGTGAAAGGCATGGGCTGGCTCCGCTGAGATGAATTTAAAGGAACCTACCCCCTGTGTCAGGGGGCCGCCATAGCGAAGGCTGCACAAAAAAAGGCCGGACACATGGTCCGGCCAGTTCAACAGGGAGGTATGTGTCATAACCCGGACACAAACTTCGGGATGTGAACAGCGCGAAAACTCATGAAAAAAGTCGCTCTGTCGTCGTCTGATAACGCGGCGGGTCCCGAAAGGTTCCCGGCTCACGCCATTAATCTGTAGCCTCCAGATTCCGTAACAAGAAGGCGTGCGTTTGACGGATCTGGTTCAATTTTTTGGCGAAGACGATAAATGTGTGTCTCCAGCGTGTGCGTGGTCACCCCGGCGTTGTAGCCCCAGACCTCGTGCAGCAGCACATCGCGCGGCACCACGCCATCGTTCGAGCGGTAGAGAAACTTCAGGATATTGGTTTCCTTCTCCGTCAGGCGCACCTTTTTGTCGTCTTCGGTGATCAGCATCTTCATCGACGGCTTGAAGGTATAGGGCCCAAGCTGGAAAACTGCGTCTTCGGATTGTTCGTGCTGACGCAACTGGGCGCGAATGCGGGCCAACAGCACCGGAAACTTGAATGGCTTGGGGACATAATCATTGGCACCGGCATCCAGACCCAGAATGGTGTCCGCATCACCGTCATGACCCGTCAGCATCATGATCGGGCTCTTCACACCCTGCTTGCGCATCAGGCGGCACAGTTCGCGGCCATCCGTGTCCGGCAACCCCACATCCAGGATCACCAGATCATAAAGCGCTTCCTTGGCCCGTGTCATGGCGTCGGCCCCATTGGCAGCCTCGAAGACGTCAAAGTCCTCGGTCATGATCAACTGCTCGCTCAGCGCCTCGCGCAG
>CAYUSM010000120.1:0-9035 GCA_964447345.1 uncultured Sulfitobacter sp.
CGCCGGACATCACCAGCATGGTGATCGCGGCGGTGCCGATGGCGGCCCAGACCGGCACGGCGAGCGCGATGAGGGCGACGAAGATGATGACGGGCAGGTAGAAGTCCCAGCCCAGTTCGACCGTTTGATTGAGTGTTTGCCAAAGCATTTCGGTATTCCTTAATCAAACAGCTTGTCGCCTTCGAAGACGGGTTTGCCGTCTCGCAAAGACTTGAAATCACGGGCGAAGGATTGCAGCAGACGCCAGATCATCAGGGCAAAGCCCAGCGGCACCGCCATCAGGAACCAGACCTTAGAAATGCGCAGACCATCGGTGACGGAGCCGAACTTGTAGGAGACATGCACCGTCTCCCACGACCAGTAGAGCGCGATGATCGCGACCCCGAACATGATGATGTCCCCGAAAATGTAGAGCAGTGCCTTTGGCCGTGGACCGAGGTAATGCATGATCACGTCAATACGGATATGCGCGCGTTCCTTGACCGCGGCGGCGGCACCAATCCAAGCGAGGTAGATGAAGGAATAGCGCACGATCTCTTCGCCCCAGATCGAGGAGTAGGAAAAGATTTCGCGCCGCAGCACCTCGATGGCCATGGTGATGACCAGCATCACGTAGAACATCAGCAGCAACCAGCGTTCAGCGTCTTTGTCTATGCGTTTGAGAGTATCCATGTCTTGCCCCGGCCTTGGCCGCACCTCACCTGTGCGGTCCGCCCAGACCGACGCGAAGTGCTGCGGAATGTGAGGGAGGCGGACGCCGTTTGACGAGGCGTCCGCCGAAGCTACTTAGGCGTCGTGCACGTAGTATTTACCTTGCGTGCCCGCCGCCTCTTCCATCTTGGCGAAGGCGTCCATGGAACCCGCAAGCTCCGTCTTGAACTCGTCCCACTCGGCGCGCTGGAAGCCACCGGCCTCTTTCCATTCGCCCAGCTGATCTTCGCTGAGGGAGTGGAATTCCACCCCTGCCTTGGCCAGTTCAGCCATGGCATAGGCGCGGGCGGAAGGCACCTTGGACAGGTTCTGATGCGCGGTCATCTCGGAACCCCACATGATCCCTTCTTGCACGTCGGATGGCATGGAGTTGAACCACTCAAGGTTACACGAGTAGACCTGACTGTCTGGCACCGCCTGTGTGAAGGTGACGTGAGACAGGATGTCCTTGAAGCCAAAGACATAGAGCGCGCCCACGGAGGGGTCGAGCGCGTCGGCCACGCCCTGCTTGATCGCAGAGGGCGTCTCACCCCAGGCCACCGGCGTCGGGTTCGCGCCGACCATGCGGTAGTACTGCTGCAGCATTTTGGAGCCCGGCACGCGGAACTTGACGCCTGACAGATCAGACGGTGACAATACCGCCCCTGCCCCACCTTTACGGACAGCGACAACGCGCGGGTCGATGTTAACGTAGAACAGCGCCTTGAAGCCAGCCGCCTCGACCTTCGGATGCACCTCGGTGTTCCAGAATTCGGAGTTCACCAGGTTGGTGAAGCGTTGGTTGGAGCCGCAGAGATACGGCATGTTGATCAGGTCAACCGTCGACGCGAAAGGCGCGAAATTGGACAGCGAGTGCTGTGCAGCCTGAATGGTACCGCCCTGTACAGCCTGGACCAGGGCGCCGCCCGCACCAAGCTGACCGCCGGGGGCAAGTTTGACGTAGACCTTGCCGTTTGTGGCGTTCTGGATGTTTTCCTTCAGGTCCAACTGCATGATCGGATAACTGCGTGATGCGCCCAGTACATATGCGGTCGCGATGACCATCGTGTGCTCCGCGGCCTTCTCACGGTCACGCTCTTCATTTGCCGTTTGTGCAGCCGCTTCGGATGACCACAGCATCCCGCCCGCACCTGCGACCAGTGCCGCCGTAAAGCTGCCTGTGGTTGCCAGTTTCAGAAAATTGCGACGCTCGGCTGACTTCAGCTCTTGTGTCTCTTTGTCCATATCGTGTCCTCCCGTTGAACTTGGTCAGCTGCCGTTTTTGTTTTTTCGGTCAGCTTCGGCTTTCAGGATCGCGACCACGAATAGGATCGAAGCCGCGAACAGAACCAGCATTTCCCCCACATCGCCCAAAACTGCGTTTCCCCCGAAAGCACCAAGGGCGACATTTGCAAAATACAGCGCAAAGACGATGGCGGATGCAGCGAGAAACATGGGCGAAGCTCCTGAGTGAGTCGGCTCTTGCCCTAGTGTAAGCGCTTACATTGACTTTGCAAGCGCTTACATTTCATATGTTTCCAATGACTTGGGTTTCAAAAGCGGCTAAGGTGTCAAAAAATGAGACCAGAAATGTCAAAAATGAGAGATGCGCCCACACTTGATGACGTTGCCCGCGTGGCAGGCGTGTCAACTGCGACGGTATCCAGATGCCTCAACGCCCCCGAGCGTGTGGTCGAGGCGACGCGCAAAAGGGTGATGTCAGCGGTCAAATCGCTCGACTACACCCCCAATTTCGCAGCGCGCGTGATGGCAGCCAAACGCACGTTTACCATCGGCGCGATCATCCCGACGATGGACAATGCGATCTTTGCACGCGGGCTGCAGGCTTTCCAGGAAGAGCTGCATGCACGCGGCTACACCTTACTGGTGTCAAGCTCAGCCTATCGGCCCGATACCGAAGAAGAGCAGATCAGGATGCTGGTGGCACGGGGGGCAGATGGTCTGCTGTTGATCGGACATGACCGCAGTGCACCGATATACGACTATCTTGAACGACAGCAGGTCCCGGCACTGGCGGCTTGGTCATACATCGAAGACGGGCGTATCCCCTCGGTTGGTTTCGACAATCGCAAAGCGATGCAGGTGTTGGCGGAGGAAGTCTTTACCCTCGGTCACCGCAAGATCGCGATGATCTCAGGCATCAGCAAAGGCAATGACCGGGCGCGGATGCGTATCGAAGGACTGAGGGATGTGGTGCGCGCGCATGGGCTTGATGCGGATGCGATGCCGCTGATCGAAACACCATATGAGATCGAGAGTGGTGCGGAGGCGTTCACCAAGCTCATGTCGGCGCCAGATCGGCCGACCGTCGTGCTTTGCGGCAATGACGTTCTTGCCGTCGGTGCGCTTATCGGCGCTGAACGGATGGGTCTGACCGTGCCCAGCGATGTCTCAATCACCGGGTTTGACGATATTGAGCTCGCCCGCATTGCACATCCCGCCCTGACAACCGTGCATGTGCCGCACCGCGAGATGGGCCGGAAAGCCGCCGAGGTGTTGATTGACATGGTCGAGGACAAAGTTGATGGCGCCTCGGTCGACCTACGCACTCATATCGAGATGCGGCAGTCCCTGGGCCCCTGCCCGGCACCTTAGATTGTTAGTTCTGGCTATTGAGCCGCTCTACAATTGACTGGGCCGTGACTGTGCCGAGTGTCTCGTCCCCGTCCACGACGGTGAAGGCAACTTCCTTGCCGCTCAGCTTCTCAATAAGCTCTGACACCGGAGTCTCAACAGGCACTTCAGGCGCATTGGTCGTGTCCGCGTCTCCCATCACATCTCGTGCGGTGAGCACGCCGAGCGGGTTCATGTTCGCCACGAAGTCCGCGACATATTCCGAGGCCGGATTCGAGAATATCTCACGCGGCGTGCCAAGCTGAACGATCCGCCCGCCCTCCATGATCGCGATGCGTCCGCCAAGCTTGAAGGCCTCATCAAGGTCATGGCTGACGAATATGATCGTGCGTTTGAGATCACGCTGCAATTCAAGCAGTTCATCCTGCAACCGTGTCCGAATGAGTGGATCAAGTGCTGAAAACGGCTCGTCCATCAGCAGGATCGGCGCTTCGGTCACAAAGGCCCGCGCGAGCCCAACCCGTTGCTGCATGCCGCCCGACAGTTCGCCCACCTTGCGATCGGCCCAATCTGACAGACCCACGAGTGCCAACTGCTTGTCCGCGCGCGCAAGTCTTTCAGCCTTGGATACACCCGACAATTCCAATGCCAGCGCCACGTTGTCGCGCACGGTGCGCCAGGGCAGCAGGCCAAACTGCTGGAAGACCATTGAGACACATTCCCGGCGGACCTGCCGCAGATCCTGCGCCGAGCAGCCCTGCACATTTGCCGACCAATCGCCGTCGTTGACCGTAACATGGCCGCGCGCAACCGGGTTGAGCCCGTTTACAGCGCGCAGCAGAGTGGATTTGCCGGAGCCGGAGAGGCCCATGAGCACCAGGATTTCGCCCTCCCCGACGTTGAGCGTACAGTTGTGCACACCCAGCACCTGACCGGTTGCCGCTTCAATCTCGGCGCGGGATTGGCCTGCGTCCATCAGTGGCAACGCCTTTTCGGGTTTGTCGCCGAAAACGATCGAGACGTTGTGGAATTCGACTGCGTTGCTCATTTCTCGCCCACCCGCAGCATCCGGTCGAGCATGATCGCAACAACCACGATGATCAGTCCGGATTCAAACCCCAGACCCGTGTTGACCTGATTGAGAGCGCGGACAACCGGCACACCCAGACCATCCGCCCCCACAAGGGCGGCGATCACCACCATCGAAAGAGACAACATGATGGTTTGGTTAAGGCCGGTCATGATCTGTGGGAGGGCATAGGGCAATTCGATCTTCCACAGCGTCTGGCTTGGCTTAGCGCCAAAGGCCTGCGCGGCTTCCAGCAGCGCCTTGGGTGTTGAAGAGATGCCAAGCTGTGTCAGCCGGATCGGCGCAGGCAGCACGAAGATCACCGTGGCGATCAGACCCGGCACCATACCGATCCCGAAAAACACGATCGCGGGGATGAGATAGACAAAGGTCGGCAGCGTCTGCATCAAATCCAGGACGGGCCGCATAAAGCGGTAAAGGCGTGGTCGATGTGCTGCGGCGATGCCGATGGGCACACCGATGCCCATACAGACCACGCAGGCGGACAGGACAAGCGTGAGGCTCTCCGTCGTCTCTTCCCAGTAGTCCTGATTGAGGATGAACAGAAAGCCAAGCACCACGAAAGCAACGGTTTTCCAGTTGCGCTGAATGACCCAGGTAACGAGAGCGAAAAGCGCGATGATGAAAAGCGGATGGGGTGTCTGCAGGACCCAGAGGATTGCCTCGATCAACTGCTCCATCAGCACGGCTAAACCGTCGAAAAACCACCCGCCGCTGATCTGCAGCCACTCAAAGGCCGCTTCCGCTGCATCGTCGATAGGTATCTTGTTTTCGGTAAGCCAGTTCATCCCGTCCCCTTTGCCGTGCTGTTGACGGCCACTTCACGAAAACACCCGCCCCCATGCAAGGGCGGGTGTCACCAGTTTAAAGCCTGGACTATTCCATCGCGGCTTTGGCAGCTGCGGCTGCATCGCCGCCATCTTTGGTGGTTACACCAGCAAGCCACGTGTCCAGCACGCCCATGTTGGACTTGATCCAGGCCGCTGCAGCCTCTTCAGGCTCTTCCCCGTCGTCCAGGATCGCGCCCATGATTTCGTTTTCCATGGCCAGTGTGAATTCCATGTTCTCCAGAAGCTTGCCCACATTCGGGCACTCCTCGGCATAGCCTGCACGGGTGTTCGTATAGACTGTTGCACCGCCCAGATCCGGGCCAAAGAACTCGTCGCCGCCCTCAAGGTAGGTCAGTTCAAAGTTCGCGTTCATCGGGTGGGGCTCCCAACCCAAGAAGACAATTGGGTCGCCCTTGCGCGTTGCCCGCTGAACTTGGGCCAGCATGCCTTGCTCAGACGACTCGACCACTTCAAAATCGCTCAGACCAAAGGCGTCGCCGTCAATCATGGACTGGATCAGGCGGTTGCCGTCGTTGCCAGGTTCGATGCCATAGATCTTGCCATCCAGCGCATCAGACTTCGCCGCGATGTCGGCAAAATTGCCGATGCCCATGTCGGCAGCCGCCTTATTGACGGCAAGCGTGTACTTGGCCCCCTGCAGGTTGGCGCGCACTGTATCGACAGTGCCAGCCTCACGGTACGGCGCGATATCAGCCTCCATGGTTGGCATCCAGTTCCCAAGGAAGACGTCGATGTCACCCGCAGCCATAGAGGTATAGGTGACCGGCACCGACAGGATCTTGGTTTCTGTTTCATACCCCAGCGCGTCCAGAACAACGGATGCGGCGGCAGTGGTTGCTGTGATGTCGGTCCAGCCGACGTCAGAGAATGTAACCTTGTCGCAGCCCTCGGCTGCAACGGCGGTGCCGAAGGTCAGCGCAAGTGCCGTTGTGGCAAGCAGCTTTTTCATGTGGATGTCTCCCTTTTCTTTCTTTTGTTCGTGATGGCCAAATAGAGGGGGAAACAGCGCGGCATTGCAACTACTAACATGGGCTGGACTCACCCGGGGCAACAAACAGGCGCGACAAATGGGACCAGCAATCCTCAGTTGCGCCGAATGCGATTGAGTTTTTGCCTCGGGATGATACTCTGGGAAAAGCCAAAAATTTGGGGACTGATCACATGACGCTGGCACAAAACGCTGCTGGTTTTACCTCTTGTTCGGACTGCAATATCAGGTACCGCGCGGTATGCGCGACCTGTGACACGCAAGAACTCCGACGGCTGGAGGACATCAAGTACTATCGCACTTTCGATGCCGGTCAGCCGATCATGTTCGAAGGCGATGAGATGCATTTCGTAGCTTCCGTGATCACCGGTGCGGCGCGGCTGTCACGCACTCTGCCGGACGGCCGTCTGCAGATGCTGGGCCTCCTGCTGCCTTCAGACTTCATTGGTCGGCCCGGTCGGGACACTGTGGCCTATGATGTCGAAGCGATCCAGAAGGTGACGCTGTGCTGTTTCCGTCGCAAACCTTTTGAAGAACTGGTCAAGTCAACACCGCACATCGGGCAGCGGCTGCTGGCGATGTCGCTGGATGAGCTGGATGTTGCCCGCGAATGGATGATGCTTCTGGGGCGCAAAACGGCGCGCGAGAAGATCACTTGCCTTCTATCCCTGATCGGACGGCGCACCGCGTCCTTGCATCTTCAACCCATTGCGGATGGCCTGTCCTTTGAGATGCCCATGTCGCGCGAAGCCATGGGCGATTACCTTGGGCTGACCATCGAGACCGTTAGTCGCCAGATGACAGCGCTGCGCAAAGACGGTGTTATCGAACTTGAAGGCAGCCGGACCATAACCATTCCCGATCTCGCCGTCCTGATGGCAGAGACCGGCGATGACACGGACGGTGGTATTCTGGTTTAGGCCTAATGCGCCATGAACACCGGCAGCTGACCGCTGGTCAGGATGTCACGCGTTGTCCCGCCAAAGATGGCTTGCCGTAGCCTGGAATGGCCGTAGGCCCCCATCACCAGCATATCACACCCCAATTCCTGCGCGCGCCGCTCCAATGTGGCCGAAATGCTGTCGTCGGTCTTGTTACAGACCGAAACTTCGCATTTCACGCCATGTCGGGACAGGAACTGGGCAAACGCTCCGCCGGGGTCGGATCGGTCCGGCGCATCCTTGGGCGGATCGACGAGCACCACATGGACCTGTGTGTCTCCGGACATCAAGGGCAAGGCCTGCCGCGCTGCGCGCAGCGCAGCGGCACTTTCGTCCCATGAAATCATGATATTGCGAGGTGGCGCGTTCAGGGTCGTATCCGCTGGCAACAGCAGCAGAGGACTGTCTGCATCAAAGAGGACGGTCTCAGCCAGCAAGCGAAGGGCTTCATCATCTTGGCCCTCTTGTGCCCTCTGCTGGACAACCAAATCGCTGAAGCGGGTCTGCTTGACGATTTCCGACATCCGGTTTGCGGCGGTCGTCGCAACTGCTTCAATGTTCCAACGAACATCCTCACGCCGCAGGTAGGCAGCCGTTTTGTCGCCAAAAGCGCGAACCCGCTTCATGCTATCGTCATGCCCCAGCGCCGCCGGAACGGCATCAAGCGCGGTCTGCATCACCCCGAACTGGTCGAGACCGGTCACGATGACCAATGCGCTGAGATGCGCGTCGATCGCACGCGCGAATTCGGTTGCTGCCACCAACTGCGTATCGACCTGATCCTCTTCGGTCAGAATCGTTGTAACCGTCTGGAATGTCATCTCAATTGTCCCCTTGTTCTGGCCATGAAAGCACAGTGCACGCCGTCAGCATAGCCGTCTTTGATGCGTGCCAACAATAAAACCCGCGGCCTTTGACACAGATCAAAGACCCTAAGCCCCCCCTTTGAAAGAAACAGCGCAAAGCGAACAACCACCCCTGCGCCATCAGGCTGCGCGGGGGTGAAAGAAGGGACAGCATAATGACGTCTGATTATCTCAAACTCATACTTCTGGGTCTCATCACCCTGTTCGCGGCACTCGCTGCGGACTGGGGACGTGATCTGGCTTATCAGGTTCACGCCCTGATTATCATGGCCGTTGCCGCCGGATTGTTCATTTGGACGCTGCGGCGCACGGATGAGCCGGTGACGGCGGGCGTGGACGCCAATGGATATATGGACGACGTTGTCCGCGCCGGGGTGATCGCCACGGCGTTTTGGGGCATCATCGGGTTCCTTGCAGGGACCTTCATCGCGTTTCAGTTGGCCTTTCCAGCACTGAACTTTGAATGGGCGCAGCCCTACGCCAACTTCGGACGGCTTCGCCCCATTCACACCTCTGCGGTGATTTTTGCCTTTGGGGGCAATGCCTTGCTAATGTCCTCGTTCTACATTGTTCAGCGCACCTGTGGTGTCCGCCTCTGGGGCGGCAATTTGCGTTGGTTCGTCTTCTGGGGCTACCAGCTTTTCATCGTGCTGGCTGCCACCGGCTACCTTCTGGGCTCTACCCAGTCCAAGGAGTACGCCGAACCAGAGTGGTATATCGACATCTGGCTGACCATCGTCTGGGTTGCTTTCCTTGCCATCTATATGGGCACGCTGATCAAGCGGAAGGAAAAGCACATCTATGTGGCCAACTGGTTCCTGCTGAGCTTCATCATCACAACTGCAATGCTGCACCTTGTGAACAACCTGTCACTGCCGGTCAGCATCTTCGGGTCGAAGTCCGTGCAGCTTTTTGCAGGTGTACAGGATGCGATGACGCAGTGGTGGTATGGCCACAACGCGGTGGGCTTCTTCCTGACCGCGGGCTTCCTGGGCATGATGTACTACTTCGTGC
>CAYUSM010000121.1:0-9030 GCA_964447345.1 uncultured Sulfitobacter sp.
ACGCAAGGACGCCTCCCATGACCACACTCGTCTTCGGCCATAAATCACCCGACACCGACAGCACCGGCAGCCCGATTGTCTGGGCATGGTACCTCAACAACATCAAGGGCGTTGAGGCCAAACCTGTCTTGCTGGGGGAGCCGAACACTGAGGCGCTTTTTGTGCTCGATCACTGGCACCTCGACAAGCCCGAGATCATCACCGATCTGGCCGCCGACACCGACGTGGTGATCGTGGACACCAACAACCCGACCGAGCTTCCCGAGGGCATCAATGACGCCAACATCACCGGCATCATTGATCACCACCGGCTTGTGGCAGGGCTCGAAACCCGCGGTCCGATTGAGATCGACATTCAGCCACTGGCCTGTACCGCCACGATCATGTGGAAGAAGATCGGCAAGGACTGGGCGCAGGCCCCACGGGAAATCAAGGGCGCCGCACTTTCATGCATCCTTTCCGACACGCTTGAATTCCGCTCGCCCACGACAACGCAGGAAGACAAGGCGATTGCCTACGCCATCGCCGAAGAACTGGGCGTCGACATTGGCGAATACGCCGAGCAAATGTTCGCTGCGAAGTCTGACGTCTCCGCCTTCTCAGAAGAAGACCTGCTCCGGATGGATAGCAAGGAGTTCGACCTGGACGGCACCGGATTGCGCGTCTCGGTTCTGGAGACCACCTCTCCCGCCCCCCTGTTGGCGCGCAAGGACGCGCTGATGGCGGCAATGCCGGGTGTCGCTCAGGCCGATGGCGCGGCCGAAGTCCTGCTCTTCATCGTCGATATCCTCAAGGAAGAGGCGACGCTTCTGGTCCCCAATGACACCGTGAAGACCATTGCGGAGAAAAGCTTTGACGCATCCGTTGATGGCGACCACGTGGTGCTGCCCGGCATCATGAGCCGCAAAAAACAGATCATTCCCAACCTCAAGATGTGAAGGCGGGGTGCAGCCTTGCTGCACCTCGACTCAATCAGATCAGCAGGGGAGCAACTGCGCGCGAAGAGCCTGCGCCTCTGCTTGATCCAGCGCCGCGAAGAAATCTGTCCGACGCGTCAATTGGACAAAATCCTCCGCTGGATTAGGCCGCAGCCAGGTTGCAACGGGAAAGCTGTTCTCCAGCAGCCCCTCAACGCACCCACCTTCAACGGCGACTGAGAGTGACCCTTGCCCTTTGACCCGCTGCGCTTTTAGCGCCTTGATCCGAGATTGCGCGGCGGCCAGCTCCAGCGCCGCAGACTGATCGAGCATCAGGACGTAAACGCGGTCTTCGGGCGAGCGCGGCGCGGGTGCCGTCCGATTCTCCACCACGGAAAGCGGCACCTTCGCCAGGACAGGTTCCGTCACACCTGCGTCTTCAGGCACAAAGCCCAGCGACATGAACACATCCCCATCGGACAATGCGACATTGCGCGGTACGCTCACTGCGACCGACAGCGCCGCAGGGGGCGTTTCAAGCGGATCAAGCTGCATTGCGGCCTGCAAGCCAGCAGGGGTGACACTCGTGCAGGCCGTCAAGACGGCGGCACATAGGCCAATCAGACAAGGTGTCTTCAACATAGGTATTGATCTCCTAAACTAAATGAGTAAGGGTCAGTTATTAATGTTTAACATGAATGTATAGGTGCAAAACATGACCAAGGTGGAAACAAGACCCTTCTTGCGGTCCGCATACGTCCTGCAACATGTCCTCTCTTTCTTGCTGGTCGCGCTGATCGTCGCCGCTTTGGCCGTGGTCATGTGGGTGATCCTGGATCCGCGCAGTCTTGGCGGCTGGCTGACACAGAACAGCGGGTATGCAGAGTTGTCGTTGACGGTCGCACAATCGGTCGGCCTGGGTGCTATTCTGATCAGCCAGATTGGCATTTGGTCCGCTGTTGTGATGCAGGGGCGGCGGATGTTTGCGGCACTTCTGGACACGGATGCCACCGACGCAAGTGATGCAGCGCGTCAGGCCGCGTGGTTGTTGTGGCTTATGCTGGGCTGGGGAATACTGGCAGGCAGTCTGGCAAGCGTGATCACCAGTTGGAATTTCCCACCCGGCGAACGCACACTCAGCATTGCCTTTGGCACCGCAGAGCTTTCGACCCTGCTTGCCGCACTATTGGCCAGCTTCACCTCACATGCCTTTGTACTGGGGGCGGAGCTTTGGCGGGACCACCGCGAGGTGATTTGAGGTGGCGATCATTGTCAGGCTCGATGTCGCGCTCGCCCAACGCAAGATGACCTCGCGGGAATTGGCGGCGGCCATCGGGATATCGGAACAGAACCTATCCGTCCTGCGCTCGGGCAAGGCACGTGGTGTGCGGTTTTCGACCTTGGAAGCGATTTGCCGAACGCTGGGCTGCCAGCCCGGCGATTTGCTTGAGTACGTTGAGGAAGAATGAGCCGCCCCAGTCTCAGCAATAGCGCTCCGGTCCTTCCCATTGCGCTGCATTGTAACGGTCACCATACGCCCAACCCACGGGCAACGCCTCCTCAATACGTCGCAGGTCTTCAGCGCTCAGATCAATCTGAGTGCCCCGGATCAGTTCCGCCAGATGTGCAGTATTCTTGGTGCCCGGGATCGGCAGTACGTGTTCACCCTGAGCGATGACCCATGCAATCGCCAGTGCCGCCGCAGGCTCCCCCATGTCTGCCGCCAAAGCCCTAAACCGATCAGTAACTCCGATGTTCGCATCATAGTTTGGCTGCATGAAGCGCGGATTGTTGGCCAGAAACGCATGGCTCTGCGCGCGCTCATAGCCAAACGGTGCATCCGTCAGCAAAGACCGCCCGACCGGTGAAAACGCCACCAGTGTCGTTCCAAGTTCGCCACAAGTCTGCACCAGACCCAGTTCCGGCGCACGGGTGGACAAAGAGTATTCCGACTGCACCGCTGCAATCGGGCATTCCGCAGCGGCGCGGCGCAGCGTGCTGGGTGCGATCTCCGAAAACCCGACTGCACGCGTTTTTCCCTTCTCGATCAAGGCTTTCAACGCGCCTGCAACCTCTTCCGGCGTGTAGGTCTGATCATAGCGATGGATGTAGAACAGATCGACGTGGTCCACCCCAAGCCGCTTCAGGCTCCCGTCCAGACACTCTTCCAGATAGGCCGGATCATTGTTGAACCGTCGCTCCCCATTCCGCGTGATCCCGGCTTTGGTTGCCAGCACCATCTCATCACGCGCTCCGGGCGTCTGGGCAAACCACGCGCCAAGGATGTCTTCGGACCGTCCGTTCCCGTAAACGTTGGAGGTGTCAATATGGCTCACCCCTGCGTCGCGGCAGGCGTTCAAAACAGCATGGCTTTCCTCTACCGTGGCCTCCCCATAAATGCCTGCAAAGGACATCGCGCCCAGCCCGAATTGCGAAACCTCAGGGCCGTCTCGCCCTAACCGTGTCATCTTCATCTCGTCCCTCCGTGATCCGCGCAGCCGGATCAGAAGACCGCCCCCTGCATCGCGTGGCAAGCCCAATCCGCGTCAATCGCCCTCAAAGGCTGGATTTCTGACCGCAAGTGCATAGGCTCACCCGAAAACGGGAGGTTGCCGATGTCTACAGTCTCATATGAACGCGAAGGCCGCATTGCGCGGATTACCCTCAACCGGCCAGAGGTGATGAACGCCATCAACGACGACATGCCCCATGACCTTGAGGCCGCTGTGAAGCTGGCAGACGCCGACCCAGAGGTGCATGTCATGATCCTGCAAGGGGCAGGCAAGGCCTTTTGCGCGGGCTACGACCTGGCCCATTACGCCGCAGACCCTGACAACAAGATCACCCAGGCCATGCCATGGGACCCAATGCAGGACTACCAATTCATGTGGGCCAATACCCAAGCCTTCATGTCGCTCTTTCGCGCGCACAAGCCGGTGATTTGCAAGGTCCACGGCTTTGCCGTCGCTGGTGGCTCTGACATCGCGCTGTGCTGCGATCTGGTGGTGATGGCCGATGACGCGCAGATTGGGTACATGCCCGCGCGTGTCTGGGGTTGCCCCACAACAGCGATGTGGGTCTATCGGCTTGGCCCGGAAAAAGCGAAGCGCATGATGTTTACAGGTGACAAGATCACGGGGACAGAGGCCGCCGAGATGGGACTGGTCCTGAAATCTGTCCCAGCCGATCAGCTTGACACCGAGGTCGATGCACTGGCCGAGCGCATGGCCAGCGTACCCGTAAACCAGCTTGCCATGCACAAGATGGTTATTAACCAGACGATGGAGGCAACCCTTAACCAGACCCAGCGCCTTGCCACCGTCTTTGACGGGATCACACGGCATTCACCTGAAGGTCTGAATTTCAAGGCGCGGTCCGAGGATGTTGGATGGAAACAGGCTGTGAAGGAACGGGACCAAGGCACATTTGACTGGACGCGCAACCGCCAGATACCCGGCAACCGGGACTGATCCCATGGACCCCGCGCTTGCCCTTGCATTGATGGCCGCCACGGCTCTGCTGGTGCTGATCCCCGGCCCCAACGTGGCGCTGATTGTGGCCAATACCATCGCTCATGGCGGTCGCGCAGGCGCGCGAACGGTCTACGGGACGACGGTTGGCGTCAGCCTGCAGTTGGCTGTGGTTGTACTTGGGCTTGCCACCATACTCGAAGTTGCTGCAGAGGCGTTTCTCTGGCTCAAATGGCTCGGCGTTCTTTATCTGATGTGGCTGGGTATCACTGCGCTCAGCCATGGCACTGCGGATGATCTGAAAATGGCGGCTGACGTCCAAGTCCCGCGCAAGCTGATGTGGCAGGGGCTCATACTCGCCATGATCAACCCGAAGACGCTGATCTTCAATGCAGCTTTTCTGCCGCAGTTCATTCCCCCGGATGGGGGATCGGGTGCGCTGGTGACTGCCGCAACACTCTATCTTGCTGTCATCTTTGCGGGCGACATGCTGTGGGTTCTGACCGCCCATTCAGCCCAGCCCTACATCGCGCGCATCGGCAAGCTGCGACACAAACTCTCGGGTCTGCTGTTCATGGGGGCGGGCGTCGGACTCGCCCTGGCCCGGATCGAGCGCTAGCTGACAAAACCACCCCATTCCATCCACCAGGCTTATGCCCTAAGCCTGCGCCAAACAGCCCGGAGCACCCCATGTCCCAGATCATCGAGTCCCTGTCCGAGATTTCCGAGCGCTACGATGCGCTTTTCGTGGATCTTTGGGGATGTGTGCACAACGGTGTAACCGCCTTCCCCGAGGCTGTCGCGGCCCTGCAGAAGTATCGGGGCAGCGGCGGCAAGGTGATCCTTGTCACCAATGCACCGCGCCCCCACGCAGGTGTGCAGAAACAGCTTTTGCATTTCAACGTGCCCGAAGACAGCTGGGACGCCATCGCAACCTCCGGCGACAGCGCCCGGTCGGCCATGTTCCGCGGGACCGTCGGCAGCAAGGTCTGGTTCGTAGGCCAGCCCCATGACCAGAACTTCTTTGAGCCTTTGCAATTGATAGAGGACCCGGTGGCTATCCAGCAGGTACCCTTAAAAGAAGCAGAGGGCATCGTCTGCACCGGCCCGGAAGACCCGCATGCTGACCCCGATGTGATGCGGCCACAGTTTCTCTATGCCAAGCAAAAAGGGCTGAAACTCCTCTGTGCGAACCCCGATATCGTCGTCGACCGGGGCGAACAGCGCGAGTGGTGCGCAGGTGCTCTGGCCAAGCTCTACACCGAGATGGGCGGTGAGAGCCTCTACTTCGGTAAACCCCATCCCCCGATCTATGATCTGGCGCGCCGAAGGCTATTTGCCCTTGGGGCTGATGTGCCGGATGAACGCATTTTGTGTATCGGCGACGGGGTGCTGACAGACATCAAAGGCGCCATGGGGGAGGATATTGATTCTCTTTTCATTTCCGGCGGTCTGGCTGCATCGGAAACAAAAACTGGCCGCCAGCCTGACCCAGATGCGCTAAGCGCCTATTTGGAAAAGGAAATGTCCTCTCCAACATACACAATCGGATTCCTGCGCTAGTCATTTTTTGCTTGCTTTTCTGCAGTTGCGAAGTAATTAAGTTACAACTTTTGCATGCTAGACAGCATTTTATTACTCGAAGGATGAGACATGTTGGACAATCTCCCGCGCGGCACGATCTGCATCGAAGACATTGAAATTGGCATGTCCCGCTATCTCCAGAAGGTGGTTACCGACGAGGATATCGAGATGTTCGCGCAGATATCGACTGACCATAACCCTGTGCACCTTGACGACGACTACGCGCAGGACACGATCTTTCAGGGCCGCATTGCCCACGGCATGCTGACCGCCGGTCTGATCTCAGCCGTGATTGGTGAGCAGCTGCCGGGTCATGGCACCGTGTACATGGGACAGTCGCTGAAGTTTCTGGCCCCCGTCCGCCCCGGCGATCTCGTCTATGCCGAAGTGAAGGTGACCGACATCGAATTCTCAAAGCGCCGGGTGAAGATGGATTGCCACTGCTCCGTCGATGGCAAGAAGGTCCTGATTGGCGAAGCCACGGTGCTGGCACCAAGCCGCAAGTTCGACTGATCCAACTGAATGAAATCAGCCTGCGCGGCCGACGCGGTCGTTAGGCTCTTCTTTTGAACGGCACCAAGCCCTTGGGTTCTTGTCTCTGGTGCCCGCGCCCGCTACGCAAGGGCCATGAAGATCATACGCGACTATCAATTTGTCAGTGCGGAAGACCGCGGCGCGACCGCGGCCATCGGTAATTTCGACGGTGTCCATCAGGGGCATCTGACCGTCATAGAATTGGCCCGAACAGCTGCGCCAGACGCCCCTCTTGGCGTTCTCACCTTCGAGCCCCATCCGCGTGAGTTCTTCGCACCAGACGCCCCGCCCTTCCGCCTGATGAGCGCCGAGGCCCGTGCGCACCGGCTGGAAAAAGTCGGCGTCGAAAAACTCTATCAATTGAGCTTTAACAAAGGCCTCGCCTCCCTCTCCCCCGAAGAATTTACACGCGACGTCATCAAGGGGGGCCTTGGCCTTGCCCACGTGGTCGTCGGCGCGGATTTCTGTTTCGGCAAGGGCCGGAGCGGGACAGCCGAAGACCTCGCCGCGTTTGGTCAGGCCTACGGCTTTGGCGTGACCATCGCACCGCTGATGGAAAAAGGCGCGCAGACCGTGTCCTCCACTGCGATCCGCAAAGCGTTGAGCGATGGCGATCCGCGCCTTGCCGCAGAACTTTTGGGCCATTGGCACCGGATCGACGGCCCTGTCATCACAGGCGAACAGCGCGGGCGGGAACTGGGATATCCCACCGCCAACATGTCCATCGACGGCCTGCACCAGCCTGCCTTTGGCGTCTATGCGGTTCTGGTCGATGTTCTGAATGGCCAGCACAAGGGCAGCTACCACGGGGTCTCAAGCCTCGGCGTGCGCCCGATGTTCGGAGAGAACAACGCAAACCTCGAGACCTTCATCTTTGATTTCAAAGGGGATCTCTACGGCGCGGACCTCTCTGTTGCCCTGATCAAGCACCTGCGCGGCGAAGAGAAGTTCGACAACCTTGAGGCCCTGATCACGCAGATGGATGCCGACAGCACTCAGGCCCGTGCGGTGCTGGCGGCGCTATGAGCGACCCGATTGCGCGTGACGGGTTGGCGCCCCGGTTCTGGGAGCGCAAACCGCTCAACAAGATGTCCCAGAAAGAATGGGAAGCGCTTTGCGATGGCTGCGGCAAATGCTGCCTGAACAAACTGGAGGACGAAGAGACAGAGGTCGTCGCCCTGACCCGCGTCGCCTGCCGCCTGCTGGATGATGCCACCTGCCGCTGCACGCATTACGAAAACCGCCATCAGTTCGTGCCGGACTGTATCGTGCTGAAACCCGACAACCTGGATACCCACGCCTACTGGATGCCCCGCACCTGCGCGTACCGGCTGCTCTGGCAGGGCAAGCCGCTGCCTGACTGGCATCCACTGATCTCCGGCACGCCGGACAGCGTGCATGAGGCGGGCATCTCTGTGCGCGGTGGGACGGTGTCAGAATTCGATACGCCCTTTGAAGAATGGGAAGACTACATCATCGAGGAGCCCACGTAGATGTTCTTTGCCTCCGATAATTCCGGGCCGGTTCACCCCGCTGTCATGGACCGCGTGATCGCTACAAACACCGGCCACCAGATGGCTTACGGTGCGGACGACACCATGGAAGAGGTCCGAACCCGGCTGCGCGAGGTCTTTGAAGCCCCGGAGGCTGCGGTCTATCTGGTGGCAACCGGGACGGCGGCAAATGCGCTGGCGCTGGCGTGCTACACAAAGCCCTGGCAGACAATCTTCTGCTCAGCAGTCGCGCATATCGAGGTCGATGAATGCAACGCGCCGGAGTTCTATACCGGCGGGGCAAAGCTGAGCCTGATCGATACCGATGACAAGATAACTCCGGATGGACTTGAGGCCGCCATCACCGCGTGGGAAGACGGCGACGTACATTGCCCGCAGCGCGGGCCAGTCTCGATCACAACGGTGACAGAGCGTGGGTCCGTCTATTCTTTGGATGAGCTGAGGGCCCTCACAGCGGTCGCAAAACGCTATGACCTTCCCGTCCACCTTGATGGCGCGCGGTTTGCGAATGCCATGGTTTCGCTGGGTTGCTCTGCGGCTGAAATGTCTTGGAAATCAGGCGTGGACGTGGTCAGCTTTGGCGGCACCAAGAACGGCTGCATGGGCGTCGAGGCCGTTGTTTTCTTTGATCCATCCAAAGCCTGGGAATTTGAGCTGCGCCGCAAACGCGCCGCACATCTCTTCTCCAAACACCGTTACCTGTCCGCGCAAATGGCTGGGTACCTGCATGACAATGCCTTTATCCAGATCGCGCGGCAGGCCAACGACAATGCAGCCTATCTGATCACAGGCTTGCGGGCCAAAGGTGTCACCTTCCTGCATGAGCCACAGGCAAACATGCTCTACGTCAGTTTCCCCCGGCGCATTCACAAGACGCTCGCCGAGGCCGGCGCACGCTATGCCCGGCACGCTGGACTGGACGGGTCAGAGGATGAAATGGTGTCCTGCCGCCTGGTCTGCGACTGGTCCATCGGACAGGATCAGATCGATGCGTTTCTGGGGCATTTTTGA
>CAYUSM010000122.1:0-8967 GCA_964447345.1 uncultured Sulfitobacter sp.
GACCAGATTGACCTCGATTTTTCGAACCCCGAGGTCCTGCTTGAATTCCTCAAGATCATCCGCCTGCACATGGACAACGGCGTATCGATCATCCGGCTGGACGCCGTGGCCTTCGTCTGGAAGGAAATCGGCACGCCATCGATCCACCTGCCTCAGACCCATGCCATCGTGAAGCTGCTGCGCCTGCTGTGCGACTTCGCAGTGGAGCCTGTGGTGCTGGTCACCGAAACCAATGTCCCCAAGGCCGAGAACCTCAGCTATTTCGGCAAACGTGACGAAGCCCATGTTATCTACAACTTTCCCCTGCCCCCGCTGGTCCTGCATGCCATGCAATCCGGCACCGCCAAACATCTGGTCAAATGGCAGCGTGGCATGCCCCCAGCCCCATTGGGCTGCGCCTATCTCAACTTCACCGCCAGCCACGACGGCATCGGCATGCGCCCTGCCGAGGGGCTGCTGTCGTCCGAAGATCAGGCGCAGGTGATCGACACCGTGCGCCGCATTGGCGGCCTCGTTTCCATGCGGGCTCTGCCCAACGGTAAAGAAGCTCCCTATGAGATCAACACCACCTTCTTCGAAGCCCTGCGCGAGACCTTTGATGGTCCAGACGATCTCCATCTGGAGCGTTTCCTGTGCTCGCAAACCATTGTGATGTCGCTTGAAGGCATCCCCGCCTTCTACGTTCATTCCATGCTGGGCACTGCCAACGACCACGACAGCGTTGAAAAACGCGGGATGAACCGCGCCATCAACCGCCATCGCTGGGACTACAACGATCTGCGCGACCAACTGGCCCGCCCGGATTCCATTCACGCCCGCGTCCTTGCCGGGCTGCGCGAACGGCTGCACATCCGACAGCGCCAACCGGCATTCCACCCCAATGCCACCCAATTCACCCTGCATCCTGAAGACGCGCGCATCTTTGGTCTTTGGCGTCAAAGCCTTGACCGACACCAGTCCATCTTCGCGCTGCACAATGTCAGTGCCGAGGAGGTCACCCTGTCCGGTTCATTGCTCAACCTCATCGCTGACGAGGATTGGTCCGACTTGCTCAGCGGTGACCAGATCAGCGAAGACGACATCGTGCTGGCACCCTACCAATGCCTCTGGGTTAGCAATGTCCGAGGATGAGACTTGTCCGGAACAGGTTGGCTTGCCGCGAGATATGCCTGCCCAACCAACGTTGGAGTCACATCCGCCGCTTCGGCCCCCCGCAGCTTTACAAAGGCTCAAGAGGGCCCCTCAGCTCTCGGCAGCCCAGATCAATACTCTTCAACCGTGTGAACCCAGACTTCGGCCTCCGGTTCATGCGGGGCCTGCGTTCCGTCCGTGATGGCACCAAGCCGTCGTGCAACAGCCTGTGACCGCGTATTGCCCCGATCTATGTAGCTGTGCAGCTGAGCAAGGCCCAGTTCCTTGCTGGCCCAACTCTTGACGGCTAACGCGGCTTCTGTGGCAAAACCCTTGCCCTCAGCGCCTTCGAACAGATGCCAGGCCAGTTCCACATCCGGCCAGTTGGCATGTTTGATCAACCCCACACGACCGACAGGATGTCCCGTCTGCTGCTCAACAACGGTAAAGAAACCGAACCCGTGCCAGTGCCAATGGCCAATGCCGGTCAGAAACCCGAACCAGGCCTGCTCTGCGGTGACCGTCTCTCCTTGCGCTTTCATCGAAGGGGCACTGGTCATGAACCGGGTGAACGCGGGCAAATCCTCTCGTTCAGGCCCGCGCAGAACCAACCGATCTGTTGTCAGCCTGGGTGCCATCGACAGGTTCTGCATACGCTATGTCTCCGTTTCCAACACCGCATTCCTGCCGTAACAGCATTCATCGGAAGCGACTTCAAGCAAGACGCAGACTTAACGCCGCAACCTGGGCATTCACGATCCTTGCCCAAACTCCCCCATATCCGCTGCGGCCGCTTCATGCATTTCGCGCAAGAAGTCCGGATCTGCCGCATGCACCCTGTTCCAGGTCGGAATGAAAGGCGTCTCATGCGGGTTGTCCAGAAACGTCTGGCCCGCCCGCATGATGTTCTCCGCAAAAAGCTCGATTGATGCCTCTTCGGCGTGCCGGTCTACACTCAGCCCGTTCATCTGCGCATCCGAATAATAGGCCTCCAGCAAATCCAGTGCACAACGATAATAGGTCGCCTTCAGGGTCCTGAACACATTGTGGGTAAAAACCGTGCCGTCCGCCGCCAGTTTCCGGAATATCGCTTTGCAAATGTCAGTCGACATCCGGTTCAGCCCGGTGGCCGCATCCTCGGGGCTCAGGGCCTGATGCTTGTGATCATAGGCATCCGCGATCTCCACCTGACAAACTGCCTTGGGTGCCAGATTGCGCCAGGCCTCCGACAGCACACCAATCTCCAGACCCCAGTCCGACGGGATGCGCAAGTCAGGCAAGACATTGGTACGCATGGCAAATTCGCCTGACAGCGGATAGCGAAAACTGCGCAGGTAATCGAGATAATCTCGGTCCCCGACCACACGCTTTAGCGCAATGAGCAGCGGGCTGACCAAAAGCCGCGTCACACGACCGTTCAGCTTATCCGCGCCGATACGCGCGTAATACCCTTTGGCCACCTGATAGGAAAACGTCGGGTTGGCCACCGGATAGACCAGCCGCGCCAGCATCTCATTTGTATAGGTCAGGATATCGCAATCGTGGATCGCCATGACATCGCTGTCCTGACAGCTCAGCATATAGCCAATCGACGTCCAGACGTTCTTTCCCTTGCCCTGCTCTGTCGGGGCCAGACCCAGATTCTGCAGGCGTGTCTCCAGGGCCTTCATGCGCGGGCTGTCATTCCACAGGACCACATGGTTCTGGTTCAGGCCTTTGAAAAACTCGCATGCGTGGCGATACTGTGCTGCATCCGCCCGGTCCAGCCCGACAATGATCCGGTGCAAGTACTTCACCTGCGCAAGCTCCGACAGAATGCGCGGCATCGCCTCGGTCTCAAGTTCTGAATAAAGGCATGGCAGGATCAGAGACATCCTGCGGGTGGACGCAAATGTCTCCAGTTCCGCCGTCATGTCAGACAGGGCACGTGTCCGCAGATTGTGCAGTGTTGTAATGCTGCCGTTTTGGTGAAAATCAACCATGCGGGTCCGTTCCTGTCTTTAGATTCAACTCTTTAACTAGCGTCAGCATCACCGCGTTCCAGCCAGCAGGTCCGGGCAGAACGGTTCTGCGAATGGTGCCATCGGTTTCTCCGGGCAAAGAGGGCAATTGTTCACGATGCGGGTTCTTGACGATCACCCCGATGTCCGCGGCAGAGATCATCTCGACGTCATTGGGTGCATCGCCAAGCGCGACCGAGCGCTGCGCCGAAAAATGCTCGATGATCTGCGCCATTCGGTCCGCCTTGGTGCTGCCGAACGACAGGGTAAGAAACCGCCCCCCTTCACGCGCCGAAATGCCTTTCTCCGCCAAAGCCGCAAGAAACCTGTCGCGCTCGACCTCCGACCCCTGCCACAGGCCAGGCTCGGAGAACTGCCGGTTCTTCGCCGCTACTGCGCCCGCCTCGCTCAATCCGGTGACCTCGGCCACACGCGCCACGCTCATGTCTCCAAAGCCTTCAAATGACTTGCTGAGTACCTCTGGAAGCACCGACAGGGCCGCCCGAATGGCTCCATAGGCATCCTCCGCTTCCGCCTGAATTGATCCGAGCCCCATTACCCCGGCCCCATTTTCCACAATGGCGGGGAAATCGCCAAGCGCCATGTCTTGTTGCAGGCCCGATATCTCTTCAGCGGTCTTGCTGCTGGCAAGGATCACCGGGACGCCCAGCGACGCCAAAGTGCGCAATGCAGGCTTTGCCGCATCCCAGCTGTAGGTTTCATGATCCAGTAACGTGCCATCAAGATCACTGAAAACGATGAGCGGGGTTGGCGCAGTCATGGCGTCTTTGTCCACCTTGGTCACTTGGCCCGCAAGAGCAGCGGGCCACCTGATGCTCAATAATTCATCCAGCGCTCAAAAATTAAGCGCAGAAGGCCGAACTACGGCGCAACCCAAGTGCCTTTCCAACCGTCTGCCCGCGTGTAGAGGGCGCGCCTGTGCCGCTCATCCAGATGCACCAGATCAATCAGCATCACCTGACACTCAAGCACCGCGAACCGATCACGTCGCGGCGGTTTTTCATAGGCATAGACGTGATCGATGGGCATACCCGGATCAGGCCGGGTTCCATAGGACACACGTGAGCTTTCCGGCACTTTCTCCCAAGCCACCTGTACCGCCTCACCAGTCAGTATCCGCACCTCCGTGCTCAACCTGATCTGAAGATCAGCTTTTGGCAGCCAGACATGCAATGCCGCCCGCGGGTTCGCGCGCAAGGCCGCCACCTTGTCGGTCACGATGTCCGTGTGGACCTCAACCCTGCCTTCCAACTGCGACGCCCCGCGCAAGGCCACCGTCCGCGCCTCCGGCGTGCCATCCGGTGCCACAGTCGCAAATGTGGGATACCGCGCAGGCGAGCGGCTGTCAGCCACGCCCCGCGACAGATGCTGCCACGCCTCCCCCAGAAACGCGTCCAGATCGTTCGCATCACTCATATCCCGTCATCTCCAGATATCCCCGCCCAGCGTGGCTGCCTTCTACGGTTACCGGCCCCTCCCAATACGGGATGGTCAGGTCCATCCAGGCATTGGGGTTGATCGCTGACACTTCCACGTCCACCCCCCTTTCCGGCAAGGTCACCCGCCACCTCGTCGGCACCTCCCGCCCGGCCACTGAGCTGCGCACCAAAGCCTCCGCCGCAAAGGCCCCGTTCGGATAGGCCGTCGTCGACCCATCCGGCATGATCCAGGTTGAAGAGCTGAAAAGCGTGCCGTCTGTCTGGCGCAGCTGAAACCCCATCAGCTTCTCCCCACTCTCAAAGGACAGCGAAAACCAGTCCCACCCCGACTGCGTCTCGGACAGAGGCTGTGACGACCACTCCCGGTCCAGCCAGGCTGACCCCGATACGTCGACTTCCCCGTCCGGCAAGGTCAATGTCCCTTCAATCCGGTAGAACGGCTGAGAGTAGTAATAGCTCGCCTGCCCCTCAAACGACTTCACCGAGAACCCACCCTCCCCGTGAAACACCAACGGCCCCTCGGCCTGCAATGTCATGTCATAGCCAAACTCAGGCCCCGACGCCCGCAGGCTCAACCTGTCAAAATCCGGACCCTCCAGCGCCCAGTCGTCAATCCAGGCGCGGAAAGGGGCGGGCTCCACGCCTGCCTGTCCGATCCCACCCCGCGCAAAGCGCTCGGTTGCCAGATGCTGTTCGGGCGTCGTAACCGCCGCATGCGCAAACCAGACCTGAGGGGACCGCCACCCCTCGGCCTCTCCCGGCGCCAGTGCTGACCGAAAGAGCGTCCATTGCAGCCCGTAGGGTGTCCCGTCCGGCCCTTCCAGATTGGCTGTCAGGTACCACCACTCAATCCGGTAATCCGGATGCGCCCCGTGATCGGCCGGGAAACTGAACGTCGGATCAGGCTGCGGTGTGGCAAAGCCTTCTGCATCCGTACCAAGGCCGGAAAACCCCTGCGCCAGCGCTGCAAAGGGCCAGAAACACAGAAAGGCGATCACCCTAACGTTCATTGGCAAATACCTTGAGCAACGTCGTCGGCGGTGTCCGCATCAACCGCAGCGCGGGCCACAACGCAGCCAGAAACGCCGCGAGGATCGCATAGGTCCCAAGACCCAGATATTCGAGCGGAAACAGGAACATCGGCAGTTGCCAGCCAAAGGCTTCCACATTCACGATGCTCAGCAACACCCAAGCCAGCGCCAGACCAAGCGGGATGGCGCAAACGAACACCAGAACGGCCAGTGCTACCGCCCGCGCCAGCTCCAGCCAGCCCAGCCTTCGCCGCGTCAGTCCCAACGCCCAGACCGGTGCCAGTTGCGGCACACGCAGATCGGCCAATGTCAGCAGGCTCATCAGAATGGCGAACCCCGCCACCATCAGCGTTAACGCATTCAGCGCCGCCGTCACCGTAAAGGTCCGCTCAAACACCTGCAAAGACAGGGCCTTGATCGCCGCCTGATCAATGATCGCACCATTGGGCACGCCTGCATCCGCGACAATACCCTGCCGCAAGGCCGCTGCATCCTCGGTGCGCACGCCAAACTGCAGGGGAACCGCAGCCGGATAGATTTCCTGGAACAAAGCCTCAGACAAGACCACCTGCCCCTGCGGATTGCCGTAGTCCCCGACCACCGCCGCAATCGGCAGCACCGTGCCGGGGGCCACCTCTACCGGATCACCAATCCACAACCCTGCCCGGCGCGCCAGCTGCTCGTTCACGACAACCGCTTCTGATCGTGCCACAGCATCCCATGGCGCTGCGCTCTGATCCAGAAACACCCAATTCTCCCGGTAGGTATCCCCGACCCGCACGCCATAGAACTCCACCGGCTGCCCTGCCACCTGACCATCCCGGCGCAAAAGCGGCAGCACTTCTTTTGCGTGTTCAATAAGATATGTTTCCAGTGCCGCGCTCTGCTCTGCCGTATCGACCTGCACGAACAACTCCGGGGCCAGCCGCTGATCCAGAAACCCGACAAAGGTCAGCCGGAAACTCGACACCATCGTCGAGACGCCGATGTTGGCAGAGACCGCCAGCAACAAGGCCATCAGCGCAAGGCTCAGCCCCGGCAATTGCTGTCGCGTATCGGCCCAGAACCAGCCCGTCAGCGGCCCAGAAGCCCTGCCCTGTAACCGGGTCAGCACCGCTTCAACCAGCATCGGCAGCGCCAGCGCCGCACCGATCAACAGACACCCAAGCAAGGCAAAGCCCGCCATCAGCCCCTTACCGGTCAGGGCCAACACAGCCGCAGCCACCAGCAGGACCATTGCCCCGATACCCTGCAACCGAAAGCGTCCTTCAGACGCCATCAACCAGGCCCTTGGCCGCACGCTGGCCAAAAGCGGCATCTGAACGATTTGCCAGATGCGCCCTGCAAGCGCCACCGCCGTGCCCAGCACCGCAATGGCCAGCCCCGACAACCACCATTCGGCCCGGACCTGCAATGCACCTGAAATCTCAGCGCCGTAGAGCCCTCTTAGTGTCGCCGCCACATCTGGCAAAAGAAATGCCGCAATCAGATACCCCGACACCACGCCCAGCAGCGCCCCGATGGCCGCCAGCGTCAACATCTCGACCGCGATCATCACAACCAGGGGCCTCAACGGCACTCCCAGCGACCGCATGGTCCGGATCATCCCGCGGCGCTGTTCAAACGCCAGACCAATGGTGCTGTGCACGATGAAAAGTCCCACGGCAAAGCTCAGCAACCCGAAGGCCGTCAGGTTCAGGTGAAAGCTGTCGGTCAATTGCCCGATGTCCGCGCCTTGCTGGGACGGCTGCAAACGCAGCTCAGGGGCCACCTCCGCCAGATCAGGCCGTCCAATGGGTTGCTCCGGCAGGACCACCAGTCGAGACAGGTCACCGCGCCCCAACAGACTTTGCACCGCGCCGACGTCTCCAATCGCCACGCCTGGCGCGATATTGCTGTCGATGACAACCTCGGCCTCGACGTCCAATTCCCGCGCCACCTCGGCGGTGGCAAAAAGCACATCCGGCCCGGAGAAATCCACAAATGGTGCGCCCTCAGGGTCAATAGGCCCAAGGCCGGAGGGCGAGGTCACCGGATCAATACCGACAAGCCGGACATCACCCAGACGCCCTTCAATCAGCGGAGAGACAAGCCAGCCTGCCCGCCGCAAGGCCACATAGGTCTCTTGCGCGATCACCCCGCCCTGTCGCGCAACCAGCTGGTCGTATTGCCCCTCTCCCAATGTCGCCGCTGCCGCATCATAGCTTGCGCGCGCCTCTGCGTTGATCGCCTGCACGCCGGACCAGAGCGCGGTCGCCAAGGCAAGCCCTGCCAGATAGGCAAAAAGCTGAATCGGATTACGCCACCAATGCGACCAGAGCGCCGTCAGACAAACCCGGATCATGCCACAAGACCACCGCGCAGATGCAACTGCCGGTCCATGCGTGCTGCGATCTTTGGCGAATGCGTGACCATCAACAGCGCCGCACCGGTTTCCGCCACCAGCCGCAGCATTTCATCCAGCACATCATCCGCCGTCGCTTCATCAAGGTTTCCTGTTGGCTCATCGGCCAACAGCAGATGAGGCTGCGCTGCCAAGGCGCGCGCAATCGCGACCCGCTGCTGTTGTCCGCCCGACAGCGCTTCGGGGTATTTCTTCATCTGATCCGCCAGCCCCAGTGCCGCCACGATGTGCTGGGTGCGCGCTGCCTCGGCCTTGCCGGACAGCCGTGCCTGAAAGTCGATGTTGGCGGCCACGGTCAGGGACGGAATCAGGTTGAACTGCTGAAAGACCAGCGCGATATCCGTCCGGCGCAACGCGGCCCGCCCGCGGTCATCCAGCTGCGCCAGATCCTGACCGTTCAGCAAGACCTCACCCGCGTCCGGTGCCTCCAACCCGCCTGCGATATGCAAAAGCGTGCTCTTCCCACTGCCCGACTCGCCCGTCAGCGCCAGCGTCTCTCCCGCCGCCAGATCAAAGGACACCCCGCGCAAGACCGGCACCGCCCCGTCGCTGTCTGCAAAGGATTTCTCAACCGCCCGAAGTCTCAGTAGCATTTTGGTTCCTCGTTCGGCCACAAGCTATGCCATCCCTGCAGGATTGACAGCCGCCGAAACGAAAAACCATCCCGCTACAGAAGGATGCGACCATTGGTCTGGCGTGAAGCTCGCGAAAGGGGGCATGAAAGATATGGTTCGGCGAAGATGCGCCGCGCATCGCTCAATATCCCAGATCATTGGGCGCACCCGAAGCCAACCCTTACGAAAAGGTAAATCTTAACAAAGTCTTATTTGTTTCGCGCGCGAAACATTTGGCGTTGGCGGAAACAGGAAATCAGCTGCTAGGGAAGTGGTGCGGTCGGAGAGACTCGAACTCTCACGGGTATTACCCCACAGCGACCTCAA
>CAYUSM010000123.1:0-8871 GCA_964447345.1 uncultured Sulfitobacter sp.
CGAAACCGTCCGCATCGGCAACAAGGCGGGCGTGCCATCGGTGCCCAACGTTCTGGCCGAAGTGAAGTCCTACGAAGACCTGCAAAAGACCTGCGAGAAAGCGGGCATCGGTCACGATCTGGTGTTGCAGTCCGCCTTTGGTGACAGTGGCCACACGACCTTCTTTATCAAGAACGAGGCCGATTTCCGCCGCCATGAATCCGAGATCATCGGTGAGGGCGAAATCAAGATCATGAAGCGCATTGACTGTCGTGGTGCCGCAATTGAGGCCTGCGCGACGAAGGAAGGCACAATTGTTGGCCCGTTGATGACGGAACTTGTGGGTTTCAAAGAGCTTACGCCCTATCGCGGTGGCTGGTGCGGCAATGAAATCCTCGCCACAGCCTTCCCGCCCAAAGTGCGTGAGAAAGCCCGCGAATTGACCTTCAAATTCGGCGAACAACTGCGAAAGGAAGGGTACAGAGGTTACTTCGAACTCGATTTCCTGATCGACAAGAAAACCGGCGATTTGTGGCTCGGCGAATTGAACCCGCGCATCACGGGCGCATCCTCCATGACCAACCACGCCGCATTTGCCCACGCGGATGCACCGCTGTTCCTCTTCCACCTGCTCGAATTCTCGAAGAAGAAGTTCAACCTTGATGTGGATGAGCTGAACGGGCGCTGGGCGGATCCCGACAACATCGACAGCTGGTCGCAGATGGTGATCAAACACACCGAAGACAGTGTCGATATCTGTACAGCCGCACCCGAAACCGGCATCTACAAGATGAAGGAAGACGGCAGCGTTGTCTTTGACCGCTTCGACTATCACCGCCGCGCGGTGGAATCGGAGAATGAAGCCTTCTTCCTGAGCATCCTGCGCCCCGGGGAATACCGCTATGAAGGGGCCGATATCGGTATCCTCGTGACGCGAGGTCGTTCCATGACAAAGGGTTTCCAGTTGAATGAACGCGCGAAAAAGTGGATTCACGGGATCAAGCAAAGCGTGGACGGCAAACCGCTGCCCGCAGCACAGGCTGGCCCCGAACTCGCGGACCCGGCCTTCAAGATACTCTGACGAAAGGGCTCCATGTACTGGCGCGCGCTTACTGAAGAAACGCCCGGTCCAAAATGGGCCGGGCTTTTCGCCGAATACTGGCCAGACTATCGCACCTGGTGGCTGCGCGAGGGCGAAAACGCGCGCCCCACCTATGCGGAAGGCCTGCGCGCCCTGCGCCAGCACATGCCGGAACTGCTGCCGCTTTATAATGAGCTTTGCGCGCTTGCAGGCGGCGGCGATTTGGCCGCACGTTTCCTGAGCTTCTACAACCCACCACCCTACCTGTCAGGCTGTTCGCAGGCCATCTGGGCCGGGAAAGAACCGGTCATGGTGCGCAATTACGACTATAACCCAAATGCCTTTGACCAGTTGGTGCTGCACACCACATGGCAAGGCCGCAAGGTCCTTGGCACGTCCGATGGCCTTTGGGGGCTGGTAGACGGTGTAAACGATGCAGGCCTCGCCATCTCTCTCACCTTTGGCGGGCGCCGTGTAGTGGGTGAGGGCTTTGGCGTGCCGTTGATCCTCCGTTACGTCCTGCAGACTTGCGACACGGTCGAAGATGCAGTTGAGGTGCTTGCCCGTGTCCCCACGCATATGAGCTACAACGTCACCGTGCTTGACAAGAAACGCAACTACGCAACCGCCATGATGGCCCCGGACCGCGAGACGCTGATCACTCACGCGGCCGTTGCCACAAATCATCAGGAAAACGTCGAATGGGTCAGCCACGCGCGTTTCACCGCAACGGTTGAACGGGAACGCTTTCTGCTGCACCGCCTGCGCCTGCACCGTGACCCGGAGGACAAGTTCATCAACGCTTTCCTGAAACCACCGCTATACTCCACCGCCTTCTCAGCCGGTTTCGGCACCCTTTACACGGCCGTCTACCGTCCACGAAAAGGGGAAATGGAACTGCGCTGGCCCGGCACGGTCTGGCCGCTGTCTTTGGATAATTTTGTCGAAGGGGCACGCGAAGTATTGGTGCCGGGGGCCGCATGAGCACTGGTCCACTCTCATCGCTAAAAGTGGTTGAGTTTTCGGGACTTGGCCCCGCACCCCTTGCCGGTCAGTTGCTGGCTGATCTCGGCGCCGAGGTGATCGCCGTGGACCGCAAGGCCGCCCCTGCTGATCCTACGGACATCAACCGCCGTGGTAAGAAATCCGTCGTTCTGAACCTCAAGTCCGAGGCCGGAGTTACCGCCGCCCGCAAGCTGATCGCCGCAAGCGACGTGCTGATCGAAGGGTTCCGCCCCGGCGTTATGGAGAGGCTGGGGCTGGGGCCAGACACCTGCCCGGAAACCCTGATCTATGCCCGCATGACCGGCTGGGGGCAGGAAGGACCGCTGTCCCAGATCGCTGGTCATGACATCACCTACCTCGCCCTCTCGGGCGCGCTGCATGCCATGGGCGACGCAGACCGCCCGCCAGTCCCCCCAATGAACCTGGTTGCGGACTATGGCGGCGGAACAATGTTCCTGATCTTCGGCATCCTCGCCGCAGTCATTGAAAGGGGAGTATCCGGCAAAGGCCAGGTTGTGGACGCAGCAATGATTGATGGCGTGCCTGCGATGATGGGCCTGATCCAGGGCATGCTGGCTGCCGGCACATGGACAGAGAACAGGGGCTCCAACTGGCTGGACGGTGCTGCCCCGTTCTACCGTTGCTACCCGTGTTCAGATGGAAAGTACGTCGCCGTCGGCGCGCTTGAGCCGCAGTTCTATGCGCTTTTGTTACAGGGGCTCGGCCTTCCCGCCGAGTATGCCCAGAACCAGAATGACAGAACAACATGGCAAGCGCGCACAGCAGAGTTTGCGGCGCTTTTTGTCACCCGCACCCGCGACGACTGGGCGACCATCTTTGATGGTACTGACGCCTGCGTTGCACCGGTTCTGACCTTCTCCGAAGCTGCCGCCCATGCGCATCTGGCGAAGCGCCAGACCTACGTCGCGCCAGGTGGCGTCCAGCAATCCGCCGTCGCGCCACGGTTCAGCCGTTCCGCCCCGCGCGAGGTGAAGGCGCCTGCGGCAGCAGGTGCTGATACAGAGCCTGTTTTGACCGGCCTTGGTCTTACGCCTCAGGAAATTGATGCAGCCACTAAAAAGGCCCCCTGAAACCAGAGGGCCTTTGTGGTTGTCGATGGCGGTTTACGCAGCTTGACGTGCGTGTTCGCCTTCTTCGACCTCTTCCACGATCTTGGCGATGAACGCATCAAGGTCTTCCGGCGACCGGCTTGTGATGATGCCTTGGTCAACAACAACTTCGCTGTCTTCCCAATGCGCCCCGGCATTCTTCATATCGGTCGAGATAGAGCCGTATGAGGTTGCCTTCCGCCCCTCAATCACACCAGCTTCGATCAGCAACCAAGGCGCATGGCAAATGGCGGCGATGGTCTTGCCATGGTCCGCAAAGGACTTGATCAGCGCCACTGCATCCGGGTTCGCGCGCAGGATATCGGGGTTGATCTGACCGCCCGGCAGGACGAGCGCGTCGTAATTTGCCACATCGACCTCATCCAGCTTCAGGTCTGCAGCAACAGTGTTGCCCCAGTTCTTGTCGTCCCAACCTGTGATGTCGTTCCCGTCAGGGGTTGCGACATGCACGGTCGCACCTTTGTCCCTGAGATCGTGCAGCGGCTTTTCCAGCTCCGACTGCTCAAATCCGTTGGTGGACAGGATCAGAATCTTCGCGTTTGCGATATTGGTCATGTTACTCCTCGTTTCTCGTTACTGCGATTTCTCGCTATGGCACAGCAACGTTCCAGCCCCGGACCTGTTCCATCTTTGTGCAACATCGCTCGGGATTGGCCGAAGAACGCCGAATATTGGCGTGTCGTTGGCGCGAACAATCCTATAACCTAGTGACATGAAGGATTTTGCGGACAGAGACCCAGGCATCGTGATGGACGATCTCATCGTCTGCCCGCAATGCGACGCGGCCTACCGCATGAAAAAACCCGGGCACGGCGAACGCGCGGCGTGCCAGCGGTGCAATAAGGTGCTGATAGCCCCCCGGCGCAATGCAGGTCTGCATATCATTGCTGTTGCCATGGCTGTGCTGTTTCTGATCATCGGCGCCGCGGTGTTCCCCTTCTTGGAAATCGACGCAGCAGGCAACCGCAACGCGGTCTCGATCCTGGATGCAGCGCTCGCCTTTTCCGGCGGGCCGATGATTGTTCTTTCGCTGGCCACTGCCGGGCTGATCATTTTTATCCCACTGCTGCGGGTTCTTTTGACGCTGTACGTTCTCATTCCCGTGGTGCTGGACAAACCTGCTGCGCGCCACGCGGTCCCGGCTTTCCGCTTGTCCGAGGCCATGCGCCCTTGGTCGATGGCTGAAATCTTTGCCATCGGCTGCGCCGTGGCGCTTGTCAAAGTCTCCGACCTTGCGCATGTGGGCTTTGGCCCGGCGTTCTGGATGTTTGGTATTCTCGTTGTTCTCGTGATCGCGCAGGACAGCTTCATGTGTAAATGGTCCGTATGGCATCGTCTGGAAAACCCCAAAACATCGTGACAGCCCGAGAGCTGGGCATCATCGCCTGCAAGCGCTGCACCAAGGCATCGCCTATGGGGACGGAGCGTTGTCCGCGCTGTGGCCACAAGCTGCATTCGCGTGACCCGTTCAGCCTGCAGCGTGTCTGGGCGTTCTGGATCGTTGGTTTTCTCTGTTACATCCCCGCCAACATCTACCCGATGCTGCGCACCCGGACGCTGTTTCAGGTCGAGGAAAGCACCATCATTGGCGGCGCGGTAGAGCTGGCGCACTATGGCAGCTACGGCATTGCGGCGATCATCCTATTTGCCTCTGTGGTGATCCCTTTGGCCAAGTTTTGGGCCATTGCCTATCTCGCGATCAGCGTCAAACAGCCGTTTACCTTCTCCAACCACCGCCGCCAGTTCATGTACGAAATCGTCGAATACATCGGCCGCTGGTCCATGATTGATATCTTTGTGGTTGCGATTTTGTCAGCACTGGTGCAACTCAGGACACTGGCATCCATAAACCCCGGCCCTGCGGCGATTTTCTTTGCTCTGTCGGTGATTTTCACGATGCTGTCTGCGCAGGCCTTTGACTCTCGAATGATATGGGACGCACAGGCCAAGGGGGATCGCGCGTCATGAGTGAAGACCTGCCAGAAGTGTCGGTATCGCCAGCCCGCAAGGTGTTCTGGAGCGGTGCTTCCGTTGTCTGGATCATCCCGCTTCTGGCGCTTTGCGCGGCACTCTACGTCGCCTGGCAAAGCTTCAATGATCGTGGCCCGCTGGTGATGATCGAATTCCAGCAGGGGGCAGGGATCAAGGCGGGCGAGACAGAGCTGCGCTACCGCGATGTAACCGTCGGCGTCGTTGAGAAAGTGGGCTTCACCGAAGGGTTGGAACGTGTGACCGCTTCTGTGCGGGTCGACAAGGGTGTCGCACCCTTCATCGATTCCGGTGCGGTTTTCTGGATTGTCCAGCCAGAGGTCTCTGCGCAAGGTATTACCGGCCTCAGCACCGTGCTGAGCGGCGTTTACATCGAAGGATCATGGGACGACGTACCGGGCCCTTCGCTGGGCCGTTTTCAAGGCTCGTCCGAGGCCCCACTGATCCGCCCGGGGCAATCCGGCCTGCAAATCGCCTTTCGCACTGTGGCCAACGGTCAACTGACCGACAAT
Organism: uncultured Sulfitobacter sp.; assembly: GCA_964447345.1. Lineage (GTDB taxonomy): Bacteria > Pseudomonadota > Alphaproteobacteria > Rhodobacterales > Rhodobacteraceae > Sulfitobacter. Next base: position 5,697 of record CAYUSM010000123.1, read on the forward strand.
GCGCCCATTCTCTTCAAAGGGATCGAAGTGGGCCGCGTCGGGCGGGCCAGTATCGCCCCGCGCGGCAACTTCGCGATTGTTGAGGCCCTGATTTTTGAAGAGCACCGTGATCTGATAAATGAAAGCACCCGGTTCTGGGACACGTCAGGGTTCAGCGTGAACATCGGGCCATCCGGTGCCGAGATCGACTTTTCCTCCATCGCGACCCTCGTGGGTGGCGGCGTGACCTTTGACACCTTTGTGTCAGGCGGCGGCCCGGTCCAGGACGGCACGGTTTTCGAAGTTTTCCCGGACAAGGAATCTGCCCGGAATTCCCTTTTCAATGCCTCCGCTGTCGATCCGTTGGAGATCAGTGTAATCTTTGACGACAACGTGTCAGGGCTAACTGTGGGCGCACCCGTGGAACTGAGCGGCCTCAAGATCGGCGAGGTTTCGACCATTTCCGGCATCGTCGACGTGGACCAGTTTGGCGACAACCGCGTCCGCCTGAACGCAAACCTGTCTATCCAGCCTGCCCGCCTTGGCCTGCCCGGCGCGGTCACTGCCGAAAGCGCGCTGACCTTCCTGCAAAGCCGCGTGGCCGCTGGCCTGCGCGCGCGCCTTGCCTCTGCCAGCCTGCTGACCGGTGGTCTCAAAGTCGAATTCTTGATGGTCAATGACGCACAGCCCGCCTTGCTGCGCAGCCCCGACGGCGGCTTCCCGGTGATGCCGACAACGGAGAACGAAACATCGGACGCCGCGGCAACGGTCGAAGGTGTGTTTACCCGGATCAACAATCTGCCCATCGAAGAACTGCTGAATTCCGCCATCGTCTTCCTGGATTCTGCTGAAGCTTTCATCTCAAACGAGGATCTGCGCGAGACGCCGACAGACGTCCGCGCGCTTCTGGCTGAACTTCAGGGGTTGGTCAGCTCCGACGATATCCGCAACATTCCGGTTTCCGTGAACGCCACCTTGTCCCGTGTCGAGGACCTAGTGACCGACATCGAAGAACAGGAAATCGCTCGTCGCCTTGCCGAGGTGCTTGATGGTGCGGCTGGTGCAGTCAGTGCAGTGGAAACCTCCGTCGCGGGTCTGCCGGACCTGCTGGCCCAGATCGAGGCCGTCGCAGCCAAGGCTGAAGGGCTGGCCATCGAAGAACTGATCACCGAACTCACCGCGCTGTCGAACTCCGCAGAGGCCTTCATCGCCTCCGAAGGGGTCACCACACTGCCCGCCGCCGCCCGCGATGCCCTGAACGAGGTAGACACGCTGCTGACCGAACTGCGGGGCTACATCGGCTCTGAAGTCGTTCAGCAGATTCCCGCAACCCTCAACAACACGCTCAAGCGCGTCGAAACGCTGGTCGCACAGCTTGAGACGGAACAGGTCGCGGCAAAACTCTCTCAGGCATTGCAAGGGGCCGTTGACGCGGCCAGCGCGGTCGAAAGCTCCGTCGAAGGCGTCCCTGAGCTTGTGGCCCAGATCGAAGCGGTCGCCGCCAAGGCGGAAACCCTCGCGGTGGATGAGCTTCTCAATGAACTCACGGCGCTCACAGCCTCGGCCGATGCGGTGATCGCCACCGAAGACGCCCGCGCCCTGCCTGGATCGCTCAAACGTGCGCTGGATGAGGTGAACTACACCCTGCAAGAACTGCGCGAAGGCGGTGCCATCGACAACGTCAACCGCACGCTCGCCTCCGCTCGCAATGCCGCTGACAACATCGCCGTATCCGCCCAGGACCTGCCACAGATCGTGGACCGCCTGACCGCGCTCTTTGCCCAAGCAGGACGCACCATCGAAGGCTACAACCGCGGAGATGAGCTGACCCGCTCCGCGCAATCCGCGCTGCGCGATATTCAGAAGGCTGCCGATGCGCTTGCATCTCTGGCCCGGACCATCGAACGTAACCCCAACTCGCTCTTGCTTGGACGGTAATATGACCCTCGCTGCCCGCGTATTCTCCCTTTTGACGCTTTTGGCTCTGGCCGCCTGTGGCGCACCTGAGCGCTTCGCGGTGGCACCGCCCCCAATCGTTGAAAAGACGCGCATCGCCTTTGGGTCGGTTGAGGTGCGGGACGTCTCACTGCCCAGCTACGCTGCTTCTGATGAAATCCACACTCAGACCGAGGATGGCACGCTGATCAGTTCATCGGACATCCTCTGGGCCGACGCCCCCGAACGCGCGATTGCTCTGGAACTCAGCCAAAACCTCGCCCGCCTCACCGACCGCCGCATTGCGTCCGAACCCTGGCCGTTTGAGGCCTTCCCCGATGCCCGCCTTGAAGTACGCTTTGCCGAATTGGTCGCGACCACCGGCGGCGTGTTTTCAACATCCGGTCAATATTTTGTCGCTGTAGAAAATGGCCGCGAACGATCCGGGCTCTTCGATCTGGCAGTACCTTTCGACCCCGCTGGAGGCCCCAACGCCATCGCCCGCGCACGCGGTCAGCTGATCCTCGATCTGGCAGAATACATTGCGCAGAACGGGTTGCGATAGGGGCCGACGGCAGCACTCAGAACGGTAAGAATAATTGCTGAAGAAGGGTGGCCGTCAAAACCGTAGCTTGGCACCGCCATAACCGTTCCACTCTTGCTTCATCAGCTTGCCGTCATCCACGCCCAGCCAGATGTCCAGGAATACCTTCTTACCCTTAGGCCCCTTCAGTTTTTTCAGCGGAATTGGAATGTTGACGTGCAGCTTGCCGGATGACAGAGGTTTCGGCTGATAGACGGGGCTGAAAACCTTAAGCTTTGTTGGATCAAAACCTGACGGGTCTGGCGGCAGCTTTTCCGCGTTGTAGATCTTCTTGAATTGTCCCGCCACGGCACCCAGAACGATCTTGTCGGCTTTCGGCAGATGCTTTTTTACCTGTTTCTCAAGAAACTTCTCGGGGCCTGAGTCCAGCACATCCTGCGTCACCGATTTTGCAATAGCGTCGCCGAGGCTCTTGGCCTCCTTGCTGAGAACCTTCTGTGCGTCCTTTTCGGCCTTCTTGAGCAGCATCTGTTGAATAAGGATCGCTGTCATTCCAAGTGTCGACATATCAAATCTCTCCGCTTGAGGTGATGGTCACCCGCAATAATCGTTTGGCTAAAAACAGGCGCTTTGGAAAAAAATAAGTCCCACGCCATACTGTCAGTCTTGCGACAGTATAGGCCGTCTACACGCAGCGCCAAAATACCTTCTTCGGGT
>CAYUSM010000124.1:0-8778 GCA_964447345.1 uncultured Sulfitobacter sp.
CGGCTTATATCGCTGTGACGGCGGCCTATTGGGCCTTCATGCTGACCGATGGGGCGCTGCGGATGCTGGTGCTGCTCCATTTCCACACGCTGGGTTTTTCGCCCGTGCAGCTGGCCTATCTCTTTGTGCTTTACGAGATTGCCGGAATGGTGACGAACCTCTGCGCGGGGTGGATTGCGGCGCGGTTTGGGCTGACATCGACGTTGTTTGCGGGACTGGGCATTCAGGTGCTGGCGCTTTTGGCGCTTGCGCAATTGGACCCCGGTTGGGCAATTGGCATGTCAGTTGCCTATGTGATGGCCGTGCAAGGGGCGAGCGGGGTCGCAAAGGACCTGGCCAAAATGTCATCCAAGTCCGCCGTGAAATTGCTGGCACCTACCGAGGGCGGCGGTCTGTTTCGCTGGGTCGCGGTGCTGACCGGGTCCAAGAATGCGGTCAAGGGCCTTGGCTTCATGTTGGGCGCGGCTTTGCTGGCAATCTTTGGCTTTATTGGGGCGGTGCTCGGCATGGCAGCGATCCTGACGGTCATTTTGATCGCCGTTTTCCTTGCCATGCCGCCGGGACTGCCGAAGGGTCGGAAGGGGGCCAAATTCTCGGAAGTCTTCTCAAATTCATCGAATGTGAACTGGCTCTCTGCTGCCCGTGTGTTCCTTTTTGGTGCACGGGACGTGTGGTTTGTTGTGGGCATCCCGATCTACTTTTACGCGGTGCTGTCGGACGGCAGCGAAGCAGGCAATCGTGCCGCATTCTTTCTGATCGGGACATTCATGGCGCTTTGGATCATCATCTATGGCGCTGTTCAGGCCGCCGCGCCGCGGATACTTCGAGCGGCATCGCGGCCCGAGGCTGAACTGGTCAGCACCGCGCGACGCTGGGCCTGGGCCTTGGCGGCGGTGCCCGCGGTATTGACTGCGGCAGCGCTCGTCTCATCGCAAGGCAGTACGGTGTTCACAGTCGTGTTGGTCGCGGGTCTGTTGGTCTTTGGCGTGATTTTTGCCATCAACTCGTCACTCCACTCCTATCTGATCCTGGCATTCACAAAGGCCGAGCGGGTGACCATGGACGTGGGCTTTTACTATATGGCGAATGCAGGGGGGCGGCTGTTGGGCACGGTGTTGTCGGGACTGACCTATCAAGTTGGCGGGCTGTCGCTGATATTGGGGACCGCGACTGTGATGGTATTGCTTTCCGCACTTGCCGCTGCCCGACTGGATGCGCAGGTCGCGGTGGCATAGCCCGTTTCTTGGAATGTTACGCCACAGCGAGGAAGATCAGCGTGGCCATCCCCCAAAGCGTCATCTGGTAATGCGTGTTCTGTGCGCCTTCGTGACCGAACCAATAGCAAAAGTGATTTCCGACGATCAGAAACATCGCCCATGTGGTGGTGAACATCAGGACGGAGATCATGGCCAAAGGGCGGGCAGTGTCGATGCTTTGCGAGCCAAAGAGTGTCAACGCCATCATGAATGCAGCCGCCCAAAGGGCAAGGACACTGAGGACCTCCCAGGCAACAACCAGACGGAAGGCTGCGCGCTGAAGCGTTCGGCTGGAGATCCGCCGATGCGCGACCAATGCGTAGGCATCAGGATATTCCGCGCGAAGCCGGGACATATCCATGACCTCTGCGGTGAAGGTTTCGTTCACAGCGGGGTAACGCAGGTTGTCCCATGCACCGCTGGTCAACCATAGCGCCAGAAAAGACAGGCACACGGTCTGGCACAGCAGGATCACCACCTCGGCACTCATCCGGCAGGCTCCATGCGCATGGCCGAGAGGCCGTCTTTTTCGGTGACTGACACGCAAAGGCTCGACAGCGTGCGCGGCTCATCAGCGGGCCATGGGGTGCCGCGATGCAGAACGGCGCGTTGATCCCAGATCAGCACGTCACCCGTCCGCCACTTGTGGGAATAGGTGAACGCCGGCTGGGTGCAAAAGCGCATCAGCTCATCCAGCAAGGCGGCGCTTTCTTCTGCGCTGTAGCCGTCAATCAGGAAGGCATGGCTGGCGATGTAGAGCGCTTCATGGCCATTCACCGGGTTCTGCCAGACCGCATTCCAATGCTGGTCAGGCCATTTGTGAAACATGGGCAGCTTGGCAAGCTCGGGCGATATCTGTGCGCGGGAATGGCTGTATTTGTGGTGGATGCCACGGCCTCTGATCCGCGCTTTCATAGGTTCCGGCATGGCGGCCCAGGCCGCGCGGGTTGACGCAAGTTCCGTGGCCCCACCTGATTTGGTGACGACACGCCCGATCAGGATGTTGGTCAGGGCAGGGACGGGCAGAAAGGTGCTGTCGGCATGCCAAAGGAAGTTGGCCTGAAGGTTGAGCATCTTGAGGCTGTCCGCCTCGGTGAGCGCGCCGTCTTCGAGCACGTTCGAGACCTTTGGTACCTCATAGGCGTCTTCAGGTTTGCGCTCGTCTGCAAGACGGTCTTCGATGGGGCCGAACCGGTTGGCGAGCGCCAGATGATCCGCATCCGAGATGTCCTGACCAGGGAAGAGCAGGGCGGAATGTTCTTCGAAGAGGTCGCGAAGGTCCTCAAAGCCCGTGCCTTGGGCGACTTCGGCGAGGGCGACACCCTCGACCACGACACCAAATGCCGGTGTGAGCGGCGTGGTTTTCCAAGCGGTTGACTGACCTTTCATGCCTCACCTCTTTTCTCAATGTCTTCGGGGCTGAGGTCTTTGACCTCGTCCCATGCCATGCTCTTGGCACTGTTCAGCAGGCCTTTCGGGTCCATGCGCTTTTTCCAGGCCAGATGACGGTAGTCTGCGTTCTTGAGCCCGCCGCCTTCGACCTGCCAGGTGTGCGCGTCATAGACCGGAAAGCCATTTTCCTCGAAGGTTCGGTTGATCCGTTGCAGCTGTTCTTCGTCCCTGAACCAGATGATGGGGAGGTCAAAAGTGACGATCTCCCCTCCGACCTTGGCAAACTCATGGTGGTTCCAGACATCGTCGGTCAGCTTTTCACGCAGCGCGGCCACCGCGACCGTGTCCGGCGGACTGGGGCAACCGATTTGCTGGTAGGTGGCGCTGCGGTCCTTTTTGAGCACTTGCAGCGTCGTGTGATTGTAAGAGAAGTCGTAGACATGCGGGATACCGGCATCCGCGCGCTCAGCGTCGCTCATCATCAGGTCGACCTTTCCGCCATGCTCTGTGATGAGATCAGCGAAGGCGGGTTGGGCGCCTGCGGGGATCATGGAGACAAGGAGGTGCTTGTCAGCCCTGATCTTTCCTTCGAGTCGAGGAAAGTAAGCGGTGATGCGGGCGTCGACCGTGCTGATGAGTTTGGGCCCAATGTCGGCCCGCTGTGCCAGAGCGTACCCGGCGGCATAGGCGTCTTCGTAGCGGTCAAACGTCGCCATGCAGCCGGTCCAGTCTCGCAGAGGTACCGTGCGCAAAGTGACTTCGGTGATCACGCCGTTCATACCCCATGCATGGTGTATTTGGAGGACGTCCGTCCCCTCAAAGCGGCGCACTTCGGGGGTTTCGGTGACGGACATCGCCGCGAGTGCGCGCAGATTGCCGGGGTCGCGCAGCATGCCGTTTGCGATTGACCCTATCCCGGAAGACCCCCCTGCGACGAAACCGCCGATGGTGGCAATGTCCTGGGTCGAGGGGAACATGCACATCTCACGCCCGTGGGGGGCGAGGGCGGCGTTTATGTCTTTCATCAAGGCACCTGCCTGCGCGCGCACGAAGTCTTTGCCGACTTCCAAGACTTCGTTCATCGCCGTCATCTCGATGATCAACCCGCCATCCATGGGTACGGCTTGACCATAGTTTCCGGTGCCGCCGCCGCGCAACGTGATGGGAACCCCCGCCGCATATGCGGCCGAAAGGCATTGGCCCAACTCCTTTTCGCTCTTGGGCAGAGCCACCAGATCACCGAAGCAGCGCCGCAGTTTGTCATTCAGAATGGGGCTGTACCAAAAGAAGTCGCGCGAGCGTTTCTTGACCAGAACGGGTTCGCTGATCACTTCGATGGGTGCCAGCGCCTCTGCAAAGGCAAGCCAATCGATCTGTGTTTTGCCTGAGATGGACGTCATGTGATGCTCTCTTGCTGGAGGTTTTGGAGGGGCTGCATGGGCGCGTCGGCTGTCAGCGCTTCGGAGCTTGAAGGCGCATCTGACAACAACAGGTCCTCAACCCCTGCACCGTCAACGAAACCGGGGTCGCGGCCCAAGGCGCGGGCGGCATTGGTTGTGATCATGGGCCAAAGGTCCGCCAGCGGTGGGTCAAGATGGGCGGACAGAATGGCGACCGAGAGCGAATTGCGTGGATCGTGGCGACCGACCGGGCAAAAGGCATCACGCACATTGTCGGTGCCGACAACGACGTTGACCCCGGCAGCGCGCAGTTCGCGGATGCGGGTGACACCGCGCCGGTCAGGTGTGCCGTCAGCGCGTCCCTGCAGGTAAAGGTTTGTGGTTGGAAGGGACGCCACGCTGATGTCCGCGCGTGCGATAAGGTCGAGGGTGGGGGCAAGCCGGTCGCCTGAGCAATTCATCAGGCTGCAGGCATGTCCGCAAAGGACGGGGCCTGCGAACCCCCGGTCAAGCGCGGTCTGTGCGATCAGAGAAAGGCCATCAAGACCCGGCGCGAGCCCTTCGTCCACATGAAAATCAAGCCCGCAGCCATAGTGCGCCGCGATGTCGAAGGCGGCTTGAATGCCTGCCATACGCTCCGGTTGATCCAGCACAAAGCTGCCTAACGCACCGCCATTTCGCGCAAGTTCCTGACCAAGAAGACGTGCCGTCGCCGGATCATGAAGGTCATAGAGAGAGACAAGCGGTGCCAGCTGCAGATCGATCTGATCGCTGTACTCCTCTGCCAGTTCTGACAACACGTGCCATGCCAAGGGTGCCTTGCGGGCATCATCGCCATGCGTCCAGTCCACATGGCTGCGGGCTGTCTGGCACCCTGAGGCGATGAGTTCCTGCAGTCCTCGTGTGGCGCGGGTGCGCAGATCGTCTTCGGTCCAATTGGCCTTGTCCTGAAACTGGGCGTCAATCGCTGCACGCAAGTCTCCGCCGACAGAGGGCAGGCGGTCAACGCAGTGGCATTTGTCGAGGTGGACGTGCGCCTCGGTAAAGCGGGGCAGAATGAGGCGGGGTAGGGCGGTCTTTTGCGCCGGTTCCAGTCTTTGCGCGATGCCATCCGCGACGACCAGATCGCCGCGCAGGTATGGCCCGTCGTCAGTCCCGCCAAAGCTTTCAGGCCGGGCAACGAGGCATTTGGGGATGCGGACATCTGTAACGCGATGGCTGCGCGGTCGATGCGCTGGGGTGGAGACTTTGTTCATTCGGGTGCCGCCCGATGATCGAAGTTGGCGAAGGACTGCAAGAAGGTTGCGAAACCTGTGGCGGCTGAGTCGAGGAGTTTTTCGCCAGCCTCTGCCGTGGCGGCGGCGGCGTTTCCGCAAGCCCCGTCCGGGTTGAGATCATCGATGATCCAGCCCGGGCGCACCGGTTGGCCCGATAGTCCGATGTCCGGGTGATCTGCTGACCATGCGGTCATCGCGGTCTGGAAGTCCTTGGCCCGTGTCATATCCACAAGTTCGGGCAAGGCGGCCAACATCGCAGAGGTTTCGATAAAGCCCGCATGCAGATCCTCCGCCAGCTGGTCGCCGCCGATCAAGCCATCGTAGTCGGCAAACCCAAACCAGCTGCAGGTCACAACGATCAGGTCATGCGCCATCCGCATGTCCCGCATGGCGATCTCCAGCACAGCAGTGTTTCCACCATGGCCATTAAAAAGCACCAAACGCTTGATGCCTGTGCGGGCGACGGATGCGCCAATGTCCCGCAAGACCGCAAGCAGGGTGTCACCCGACAGGCTGAGCGTGCCGGGGTGCCGATCATGCTCACCGCTTTTGGTCACGCGGATGGTGGGCATGACGAGCACGTTCTGTGACGCGGAGAGCTGCGCCAGGGTGCGTTTCGCAACCGCGTCGACCAGCGCCGTATCGACGTTCAGCGGCAGGTGCGGCCCGTGTTGTTCCGTCGCACCTATGGGCAGGACGGCGATTGTGTCCAGCGGTAAGGCGTCAAAGGCGCTGGATGGCACCTCAGCCCAGTAACCTTGAACACTCATTTTGGATGTCCCAGAAATCCGTCGAGGAAGTCATAGAACCAGACCGCTTGCTGCGCATCATGTTGGTGCATCAGGCGGTTTTGCTCTTCCTCTGACTGAACACCGGGTTTTCCGACAAGGTCATCCTTGTCCTGTTGCCAGCGGCGAAAGCCTTCGATGGTAACCTCGGGGTGAAACTGAAAGCCGTACACACTCTCGCCAAGCCGATAGGCCTGGTTCTCATAGGTCTCGCTGCGCGCCAGACGTGTGGCACCGTCCGGCAGATCGAAGGTGTGAAAATGCGCCTGCGTCACCCACATCGGGTCTCTGAGGAAGTCTTCTGCGCCGGGCTCCGGATCAATGCGGAAGTAGCCGAATTCGTAGGTCCCATGCGGCTTCGCGCCTGCCCATGCGCCCAAGTGGTGGGCGATCTGCTGCGCACCCTGGCAGAGCCCAAGCATGGGCACATCTGCCTTCAGGCAGGCGTCGATCCAGCGATACTCTTCATTGAGAAACGGATGCTGATCGGTCTCATAGACATTGTACATGCCGCCGTAGAGCACAGTGCCCGCAAGGTCCTCGGTGACTTCGCCCAGCAGCTCACCCTTGAACGGTTTTCGGGTGTCGATCTCGTATCCGGCCTGCGTCAGCCATGTCACGACGCGGTCGTCCGCGGGCTCATCACCATGACGCACCAATAGAACACGCTTGCCCATATCGTTCTCCTTTCAAAGAACTGGTGTTGCGTGGCCCTTGGGATTGATCCGTGCCAGAGATTGACAAAATCCTGACATGAGAGGTGAATGAGGGCAAGTCCAATTCACGCTGCAGAAAAGTATCCTGAAATGAGAGAGTTAACGCCCTCGACCATTCGACCGCCGTTTGCCCGCTATGCGCATGGCGTCGAAATCCCTGCCGGTTGGCGGATCGTCCAGACCTCGGGTCAGTTGGGGATTCGGCCTGATGATACCGTGCCGGAGGATGCCCGTGCGCAGGCCGATATCTGCTTTACCAGTATCGCTGAGATACTGGCGCTTGCGGATATGACCCCCGGCGACATTGCGCACCTCAGCGCCTATGTCACCGACCGCGCACATATGGCGGACTATATGGCGGCGCGTGATGCATTCTTGGCCGACGTGGCGCGCGTACCGAGTTCGACCTTGCTGATTGTTTCGGGTTTCACCCGGCCTGAGTTCAAGGTTGAGGTTGAAGTGATGGCAGCGGCACCCCCACGGTAGTTGCGCTTTCTGAGGCTTGCACCTTCATCTCTGAGAGGGCGTAGCCGTGGCGCAGCAATCTAGGCTGACATGGAATGCCAGGTGACCACGCTCGGGCGGGGCTTCTGCCAAGAATAGAGGCGTGGCGTATTTCCACAACATGTTGTTCTGAAACGGACATTGGATTCACGGTTTTCATTTCGCGAACTTGACGGGCGATTTTTTCGGCTCAATGATTAAATCATGAGCATAATGAGAACTCTTCTTTGTGCTGCCACGCTAAGTCTTTCCACGGCCTTTGGGGCTTTGGCAGACGTTTCACTTGCCCAGGTCTTTGCGTCCTGCGCAGGAAGATACTCCGCCGAAATGCAGCATGCCTGGCTTTTTGATGGGTCTCAGGCTGCGGAGTTCAAAGGCAAACGGGACGTGTTTGTTTCTCTGACAGAAGCCTCGGCATCGAACGAGGCAATCTCACAACTTCTCAATAACAGGATTGAGGCGAAACACGCTCATGCTCAATTGTTGACCACCGCGCAATTTCAGACAGACAGGCGTCGTGCCAACGCTGCGATGCGGATGGCGTCGCACCACATCAGTGCGTGTCGCCAGTTGCTGTTGGGCGGTTGAGACCGCGCGGACTTCCGGATTTGCCTATTTCTTGACCGCGTTTCGGTTGGTTGCGCGAAAATTAGGCGAAATCACGGGTCGGCACCGCTCAAAAGTGCCATTCGACTCCTGTGTCTGGCAATTTCTGACTACCACCACCGGCAGGTCTTAATGGACCTAGTAAACTAAAATGCGCGATGGTGCTGGCCTAGGAACCAATCACACCATCGCACACCGCAATAGATGCGTGACAATGCATATGGGTGCACAAAAGCTGCCGCGCAAGCATTTCGCGCATCGCAAAAAGGATTATGCGATGTCCCCAACACTAATGAAAACATCTGCTGCTGCCCTGCTGCTGGCCAGCGCTGCTCCCGTCTTTGCCGATTGCCCCGTAAAGGTCGGCGTTCTGCATTCGCTCTCCGGCACAATGGCGATCTCTGAGACGACCCTCAAGGATACCATGGAAATGCTGGTGGAACAGCAGAATGCTGCTGGCGGTCTGCTGGGCTGTGATTTGGAGGCCGTTGTGGTCGACCCCGCATCGGACTGGCCGCTCTTTGCTGAAAAGGCCCGCGAGTTGCTGACCGTGCATGAAGTCGATGTGATCTTCGGTAACTGGACATCTGTGTCTCGTAAATCCGTGCTGCCGGTCATCGAAGAGTTGAACGGGCTGCTGTTCTATCCGGTGCAGTATGAGGGCGAGGAAAGCTCGAAGAACGTCTTCTACACTGGTGCCGCTCCGAACCAGCAGGCCATCCCAGCGACGGACTACTTCTTGGAAGAACTTGAGGTTGAAAAGTTCGCATTGCTGGGCACTGACTACGTCTATCCCCGCACCACCAACAACATCCTTGAGGCCTATCTGAAGGACAAAG
>CAYUSM010000125.1:0-8766 GCA_964447345.1 uncultured Sulfitobacter sp.
GGACACCCGCATCGGTCAGTGCTTCGCGCACTTCCTCCAGCTTGAATGGTTTGATAGTTGCAATGATGAGTTTCACCTTTGGATCCCTCTTCCGGTTGGCAGGCAGGCCCTGCGTTATGCACGTGCAGAAACCTGTATTTCGCCTCGAGTTGGAAGGATTCGGATCGAATTTTTGGGCCCATTTGATCCACATATGCACAAAATATGTGCATATGTGGATTTTCGCCTAATAATTAGACTTTGATTTGATCCTGAAACTGATGATCCGCCGCTAAACAATCCTGACGAAAGCCGCTAGAGTGCTGGAAAAAGAGCAGCCAATCAGGCGGAAAATGACTGATTCATCCAAGCGCAAGCGCCCTCTGGTTGCGGATAAACGCTATCCGGCCAAAGGTAAGGCGGTGGCCAAGAAACCAGCAAAAAACGCGCGCAAGAAACCCGCGCCCACCAAGCGAAAGGCGCGCAGGGCTCCCAAGCCGCGTCGCGGCGGCATCGTCGGGTTTTTCTCGGCGATCATTGGCTGGTTTCTGCGCCTGGTCTGGAAAATCACCTGGCGGCTTAGTGCAGTCGCAGCCTTGGTTCTGGCTGTTATCGTTGGCTATCTCTACACCACGCTTCCGCCGCTAGAGGCGTTGCTGGACGGACGTGCGCGGGGTTCTGTGACCTTGCTTGACCGTGACGGAGAGGTCTTTGCCTGGCGCGGCGATCAGTTTGGCGGCGTTGTGACTGCTGACAGCGTGTCGCCGCACCTCAAGCACGCGGTAATTGCGACCGAAGACAAAAGGTTTTACCGCCACCTTGGCGTCAGCCCGCGCGGGATCGCCTCTGCCGTTCGGATCAACATGTCGGAGGGCCGCGGACCATTACAAGGGCATGGCGGGTCCACAATTACCCAGCAGGTCGCCAAGCTCATCTGTTTCGGGCAAAGCTATGATCCGACCTCGGGTATGACCGAACAGGAATACGAGGCCGACTGCCGCCGCACATCGATCCAGCGCAAGGCGAAAGAGGCGCTCTTTTCCGTCGCGATGGAGCTGAAGTATACCAAGGACGATATCCTTTCGATCTACCTGAACCGCGCTTACATGGGCGGTGGCGCCTATGGGGCGGAAGCGGCCTCCCAGCGGTTCTTCGGCAAACCGGCAGCCGCCGTCAGCCCCGCCGAAGGGGCCATGTTGGCAGGATTGCTGACGGCACCGACCACATTGTCACCCACCAACAACCTCGACCGGTCGCAGAACCGCGCCGCAACCGTCATCCGCCTGATGCGCGAGCAGGGGTATCTGTCGCAGAAAGAAGCTGACAATGCCCAGGCCAATCCGGCGGTGTTGAGCGAAGCGGCGGAAGCGCGGGCGGGCGGGTATTTCGCAGATTGGGTCATGTCCACCGGTCCGGAGTTCTTTACCCGCAACACCACCGAAGATGTGCGCATCAAGACGACACTGGATCAGAGGATACAGAAAGCGGCCGAGGATGGTCTTAAGTGGGTCTTTGACAATAAGGTGCGTGAAGGATCAAAGGCGCAGGCCGCGATTATCGTGATGTCAGCGGACGGGGCTGTGCGGGCCATGGTTGGGGGGCGCAAGACCACAGTTGTGGGTGCCTTTAACCGGGCCACTCAGGCGCTTCGGCAGACGGGCTCTGCTTTCAAACCCTTTGTCTATGCCGCTGCGCTTGATCTGGGCTATTCGCCGAATGACCTGATCGTTGACGAGCCCTATTGCCTGAACATTCCCGGCTCCGGTGAATGGTGCCCGCGCAATTATACCAATAGGTTCTATGGTCCGGTTACGGTCACGACGGCACTCAAAAACTCTCTCAACATCCCGGCTGTGAAGATCTCGGAAAGTGTTGGTCGGGAATTGGTCAGTCAGGTGGCCACGCAGTTCGGCATTCAGAACGATCTGGCGGCTGGACCGGCCTTGGCCCTTGGCGCGTCAGAAAGCACGCTGATCGAGATGACGGGGGCCTATGCCGGTATCCTCAACGGCGGGTCATCCGTGAAACCTTACGGGCTGATTGAACTGACGCTGTTGGGCGAGGATGAACCCTTGATGGGTACCGGTGGTGGCATCGGTGAGCGGGTCATTCAGGAAGATGCCGCACGTCAGTTGGTCTATATGATGGAAAAGGTCATTTCGGAAGGGACAGGTTCCCGCGCCCAGTTCGGTGGGCGTGAGCTTGCGGGCAAGACAGGTACAACCTCGGCGGCCAAGGACGCATGGTTCATCGGGTTTTCGGCTGATTATGTGACCGGCGTCTGGATGGGCTATGATGACAATACACCATTGACCGGCGTGACCGGCGGCGGATTGCCGACGGATATCTGGCGCGAAGCAATGAGCCGCGTGCACGAAGGACTGCCAGCAAACCCGCTGCCGATGCAGCAACCCGGGCCGTCCAGCGGCTTTGGTGAAGTCGCGCAAGGGTCCGACCCGATCCCGGTAGGCAACAACAGCGGCGGCACGATCATTGATCAGGTGCTGCGCGACATTTTTGGCAACAGTGGTTCGGGTAGTTCTGCCCCGGCCCCGAACGCGGGTGACCGCTAAAGGCATTCAAACTGGTGATCGACCTGCGCACATCTCTTCATTTTTAGCTTGGCGCAATCCGTGTCAGACCTTTGCCACCTTATGGAGGGACTGACATGACACCGCTTCGACTATCCTCTTTTGCGCAAGGACACACAGGTGGGAATCCTGCCGGTGTTGTTATCGCAGATGCTTTGCCCTCGGCTGATGAGATGCAAAAGATCGCCGCAGACCTTGGGTATTCCGAAACCGCATTCGCCGCGCCAGAAGGGGATCGCTGGCGGGTGCGCTACTACGCGCCCGTGGGCGAGGTGGCCTTTTGCGGGCATGCAACCATCGCTCTGGGTGCCGCACTTGGCGCGCAGGAGGGATCAGGCCGGTTCGATCTTGATCTGCGGGATGATCAGATCAGCGTGATGGCGCAGGAGGCTGACGGTCAATGGCACGCCACCCTGCAATCACCGCAGACATGGTCGAAACCGATGCCCGATGATCTGCGCTATGCATTGCTTGATGCCTTTTCACTTGCCGATGACGACCTTGATCCGTCTCTGCCGTCCATGATCGGATTTGCAGGAGTCCAGCACGGGATCCTCGCCCTGAAATCCCGCGAACAGCTTGCCGAGATGGCCTATCCGTTCGAACCAATGCGTGCGCTGATGGCGCTGCACGATCTGACAACCGTCAGCTTGCTTTATATCGAAAGCCCCCGCGCCATCGTCTCCCGCAACGCCTTTGCCAGCGGTGGTGTGGTTGAGGATCCTGCCACCGGCGCTGCAGCGGCAGCCTTGGGAGGTGCGCTGGTTGATCTCGACTGGGACGGTCTGCGCCGGGGCGGGACGTTCCGCATCATGCAGGGTGAAGACATGGGCCAACCCTCGGCGCTGACGGTTGAGGTGACCGGCACACCCGGCGCTTCGGTGAGGGTCAGCGGCGCCGTGCGCTGGATGTAGCCAGCTGGCAATCCAATCTTAAAGGTAATCTGGTTGATATGCGCCCCGTGGGGGAGGCCCGTCCGACGCGACCGGCTTCCCGATGGATCGGGACCAGATGCCATGGGCGCGCAATTTGCAAGGCAGGGCAAGGAAGAGCTGCGCCGCATCAGGAAGCGGGGCAGGCCGCTCATTTGGGCTGTCGCGGTCTTCAGCCTTTTTGCCAACATGCTGATGCTGACCGGCCCGATGTACATGCTTCAGGTCTACGACCGGGTGCTTGCATCAGGCTCCACAGAAACCCTTGTGGCCCTGACGATGCTGATGGTGTTTCTGTATCTCATGATGGGTGCGCTCGATTTCGTTCGTGGTCGCATCATGGTTCGGGTGGGGTTGCAGTTCGCGCAAGACTTGCAAGAGCGGGTATTCAACGCTGTCGTTCGTAAGTCCGCGGTACTGCCTGACAATGGGACCAGCAGCGGATTGCAAGACCTTGACCATGTGCATCGGCTGATCAGCGCCCCGCTGCTGATCGCCCTGCTGGACATGCCGTGGACACCACTTTTCATTGCGGTGATCTTTGTCTTTCATCCATTGCTGGGCACTCTGGCGCTTACCGGGACTCTGGTACTTGTCCTGATCACCCTCGCCAATCAGTTGCTGTCACGCCGCGCCCAGCGGGATGCAGGCGCATTGCAACTCGCGGCGCAATCGGCAGCGGACCAATACCGGATTGAGGCCGAGACCGTCCGCGCCATGGGAATGCAAGCGGCCGCTCACACCCGGTGGCAAAAGACGCAGCGCGCAGCTGATGGCCATGACCTTGTTGCCATGAACGTCGGCGGGGCCTTTGCAACGCTCACCAAGACGATGCGGCTTTTTCTGCAATCGGCAATGCTGGGTCTGGGGGCATGGCTGGTGATCGGTGGACAGATGACCCCCGGTGGTATGATCGCGGGCTCGATTTTGCTGGGGCGGGCACTGTCGCCCGTGGAATCAGCGCTCACCCAGTGGCCGCTGGCGCAACAGGGGGTGCAAGGCTGGAACAACCTTGCCGAGCTTTTGGGTGAGGTGCCGCCAGATGCCGCGCGTGTGGCTTTGCCGACCCCGCTCGGGCGGCTCTCAGTTCATGCGCTGACGGTCGTTCCGCCGGGCGACCGGATGGCGGCACTGAAATCACTCAGCTTCAACATAGAGCCCGGTCAGGCCGTGGGCGTGATCGGACCGTCAGGCACCGGCAAGTCGACATTGGCACGGGCAATTGTCGGTGTCTGGCCCCCTGCAGGTGGTCACATACGACTGGATGGTGCCACCTTGGATCACTATGGGCCCGACGGGCTGGCGCAGGTGATCGGCTATCTGCCCCAGCAAGTGCATCTGTTTGACGGCACATTGAGCGATAACATCGCCCGGCTGGATCAGGATGCGGATGAGGGCCGTGTGATTGCCGCTGCCAAGATGGCGGGCGCACATGAGATGATCCTGGAACTGCCTCAGGGTTATGACACGCCCGTCTCCGCAGACCGGTCACGCCTGTCGGGCGGACAACTTCAGCGCATTGGTCTTGCACGGGCGCTTTACAATGATCCGGTACTGCTGGTGTTGGATGAGCCGAACGCGAACCTCGACAATGCCGGATCCGCCGCGCTCAACACAGCCATCCGTCAGATGAAGGGCCGTGGCCGCTCTGTCCTGATTATGGCCCACCGGCCAGCTGCGATCAAAGAGTGCGACATGATCCTGATGTTGGACAGCGGAATGCGCATGGCATTTGGCCCAAAGGATGAGGTCTTGTCCGGCATGGTCAAGAATGCCAAGGCCATCCAGACAGTCCCGGCCGCGGCGGCGGGCATGCGATGACGGAACCACCGACCCATCTGCACGCGGCACGGCGCTATGTCCGGCTGGGGTTGCTTTGCATTGGCTTGATGATTTTTGGCATTGGCGTTTGGGCGGTCAAAGTCACAATCTCAGGCGCAATTGTGACCGGTGGCACGGTTGAGGTCGCCCAGCATCGACAGCCCGTTCAGCATGCAACGGGGGGCACCATTGCCAAGGTGCTGATCGCTAACGGCGATCGTGTGACTGCGGGTCAGGTGTTGATCCGCCTTGATACCGGCATGCCGCAGGCCGAACTGGCCTTCATCGAAGAGCAATTGTTTGAATTGCGGGCCCGGCAGGAAAGACTACGGGCGGAATACATGGGAACGGACAATCTTCAGTTCTCAGATGCATTGCGCGTGGCGGCAAAAGATCAGCCAAAGCTTCTGTCGATCCTTCGGGAGCAAAGGAGGCTTTATGATGCAGCCGTAAAGAGCTTTCGCGCTCAACTCCGTCAGCTTGACCAGAGGCAAAACCAGATCGGCGTCCAGGTCCTTGGGGCCAACACCCAGATTGCAGCGCTTTCAACGCAGATTGGCTTGGTTGAAAAGGCCCTGCAAAACCAGCAATCCCTGTTTTCGCGTGGGCTGACATCCTCTGCACCCGTGCTGGAGCTGGAAAGGGAGCTTGCAAGCCTGCAGGGTCGATATGGTCAGTTGATGGCGATGCGGGCGGAAGCAGTCGAGCGGCAGGCAGAGATTGCGCTGGAAAGGACCAAGGTTGCTGATCTGCGACGGGAAGAGAGGATCGCAAAAGCGCGGGACATCGATGCCACTGTCCGACAGTCCCGCAATGAAGCACGTCGATGGCAGGAAGAAATCGCCGCAGCGGAGATACGCGCGCCAATCGATGGCATCGTGCACGATTTGCGAAGTGGAGCAGTGCAGACCGTGCTGAATGCGGGCGAGCCTGCATTGTTCCTTTTGCCGCATGGACGGGCGGCATTGGTGCGGTCCCGCGTTTCGCCGGGAGACATCGAACAGGTTGAATTGGGCCAACGCGTCAAACTCCGTCTTTCCGCTCTTGACCAGCGTAGAACACCAGAAGTTTTCGGGCAGATTGCACATATCGCTGCAGATACATCGACTGACGAACGCACCGGCGCGCGATACTTCGAAGTAGAGGTGCATCTTTCAGAGCAGGAATTGGAGGCGCTGCCAGACGGCATCACGTTGATCCACGGCATGCCTGCCGAAATCTTCATCCAGACAGGTGATCGCACGCCTCTCGCCTATCTGGTCAAGCCGCTCACCGACTATTTCGCGCGCGCCTTTCGCGAAAGCTGATCTGAGGTCTTTCCCCGCGCGGACAAGACCGCTAGCGTCGCGCCAAACGGATCAGCAAAGGACCTGCGCGATGAGCATCACTGACAAACTGGCCGAACTTGGTGTGTCCCTGCCGGACGCCCCAGCACCTGCCGCGAACTATGTGCCTTTCGTAAAGGTTGGCAGCACCGTCTATGTCTCGGGGCAGATATCGAACAACGCGGATGGGTTGATCCTTGGCAAACTGGGCGACGACATGGATACCGCCGCCGGAGCCGCCGCGGCCAAGGCTTGCGCCATAAATCTGCTGGCCCAAGTCAAAGCGGCATGTGATGGCGATATCGAACGTCTTGAGCGGGTGGTAAAACTGACTGGCTTCGTCAACTCCACACAGGACTTCACGGATCAGCCCAAGGTGATCAACGGCTGCTCGGACTTCCTGGTCGAAGCTCTGGGGGACAAGGGGCGGCATGCACGCTCAGCTGTTTCGGCCCCCTCTTTGCCGCTTGGTGTGGCGGTGGAGATCGAAGGGATTTTCGAGATCAAATGAGTCTGCCGCGCGCGTTTTACGACATCCCGTTGGCGCACCGGGCGCTGCACGACGTCAAGGATGGCCGACCGGAGAACAGCCGCGCTGCGATCCGCGCGGCCATCGAAGCGGGCTATGGGATCGAGGTGGACGTGCAATTGAGCGCCGATGGCGCCGCGATGGTTTTCCACGATTATGCGCTTGAGCGTCTGACCGGTGAGAAAGGGGCCGTGCGGCTGCGCTCTGCTCAAGAGCTTGCAGGCATTGATCTGTTGGGGGGCGACGAAGGTATTCCTGATTTGTCGGAGGTTCTGGAAATCGTCGGGGGCAAAGTGCCTTTGGTCATTGAACTCAAGGATCAGGACGGCGGCATGGGACCGGACATTGGTCCATTGGAAGAGGCTACGGCGAAGGCGGTTCAGGGATACACCGGACCGCTCGCCGTCATGTCGTTCAACCCCAACGCGGTGGTCAGAATGGCGGAACTGCTGCCCGACATCCCGCGTGGCATTGTCACCAGCGCCTATCGGTATGAGGATTGGCCTTTGCCAAGCACAACCTGTGACAGGCTGCGCGACATTCCAGACTACGCGCGGGCGCAGGCCTGTTTCATCTCGCATGAGGTTGATGATCTGAGCAGGCCGCGTGTGGCGGAACTGAAAGAGCAGGGCGCAATGGTCTGCTGCTGGACCGTCCGTAGTGCAGAGCAGGAGGCGGAGGCGCGACAGGTCGCGCATAACATTACTTTTGAAAACTACCACGCGGCGCTGCATCCTTGATCCCATCGCGGGCAGCCACACATAGTGGCGCAGGCAAGCAGGACATATCATGAGCGTGCAGGAAATTGAGATCAGGCTGGTACCAAGCCTGGCTGAGATCGGTCAGCCCGATTGGGATGCCTGTGCTTGTCCTGAGGCGGCCGAAGGTGGGCCTCCGAACGATCCATTTACCACATTCCGATTTCTCAATGCGCTGGAGGAAAGTGGCAGTGTCGGACCGGGGACGGGTTGGCAGCAGCAGCATCTTGCTGCCTACGCGAATGGTCTGCTGATCGCGGTCGCACCGCTTTACGCCAAGATGCACAGTCAGGGCGAATACATCTTCGATCACAACTGGGCGCATGCCTTTGAGCGGGCGGGGGGCAACTATTACCCCAAGCTGCAGATCGCGGTGCCGCACACACCGGCGACGGGTCGTCGTTTCCTGACCCGACCGGGATTTGAGGAGGTCGGTAAACGTGCGCTCATCCAGGGTGCAGTTCAGGTGACGGAGAACAACAATCTGTCTTCCGTCCACATCACCTTTTGCACGGACGAAGAGGCCACCTTTGCCGAGGAAATGGGCTTGATGGTGCGCAAGAGCCAGCAGTTTCACTGGAAGAATGACCGTTACGCTGACTTTGACGCCTTCTTGGCCAGTTTGAACTCCCGCAAACGCAAGAACATCCGCAAGGAACGTGCGCAGGCACAGGGCTTTGGCGGCACGATCCAGACCTTCACGGGTGATGCGCTGCAGCCGGAGCATTGGGACGCATTCTGGCAGTTCTATCAGGACACCGGTATGCGCAAATGGGGCTCACCCTACCTCACGCGCCAGTTTTTCGACATTGCCCAGCAAACGCTGCGGGA
>CAYUSM010000126.1:0-8749 GCA_964447345.1 uncultured Sulfitobacter sp.
GGCCGCTTGCTGAACCTCGGCAACGCCACGGGCCACCCTTCCTTTGTGATGTCGGCGTCCTTTACCAATCAGGTGCTGGCGCAGATCGAGCTTTGGACCAAGGGCGATGAATACGAGAACGACGTCTACATTCTGCCCAAGCATCTGGATGAGAAGGTTGCACGCCTGCATCTGGACCGGATCGGCGTGAAGCTGACACAGATGGATCCGGAGCAGGCGGCCTATATCGGTGTGAAGCCCGAAGGTCCGTTCAAACCGGAACACTATCGTTATTGACCGGTCTGGCGTGGTGAGATTTCTTCGGCACGCCTTACTGATTGTGCTTTGGGTGGGGCTTTATCCAGCCCCATCTGTTGCGGCACCGACCATCACCGAGACGACGCGCTACTATTTGGTGTCGGCAACAACCGCGACGGACCTGAAGCGCGAGATGCGCGCGAAAGGACCTAAAGGATTTTGGGGCCTGACCCGCTGGGACATACGCTGGACCGCTGATTGCCAAGTGACGGCCCGGATTGTCTATACCTTGCCCAGACACCGCAGGCCGGATGCGCTGTCGCCGCCCTTGCGCCGTGCGTTCGATACAATGGTCCGTAACCTTGCTGCACATGAGCGTCTTCATGGCCAAAATGGGCGCACAGCGGCTCTTGAGATTGATCGCGCCGGGTGTCGTGGGGCGTCAGCGATCATTCGCAAGTATAACGAAGCTGACCGGACACTTGATCGCCTTACCCGTCATGGTGCTACACAAGGGGTCAACCTGAGGACCCGGGATCGCAGCCTGCCGTCAGATCGCGAACTGCGATAGGGCGCGCGAGATCATAACCGCGACGTTATGACCGGAACCTGATATGCTGATCGCTGGTTTCCTATTCGACTGAAGTGCATTCAGATAGGAAAGGATATCACCATGAAACGCAGGTTACTTTTGGCTACTGTCGCAGCGCTGACCACCAGCGGGACAGCAGGATTTGCGCAGAACGTAGAAATTCAAGATGTCACGCCGACCGAAAATGGCGTCGTGATTGAGGCAGATGCTGGCATCGGTCAGGTAGATGCGGAAACTCCTTCGCCTGACGCAGCCGACAACACCAATATCGTTGGTGTTCAGGAACCTTCGATGGCGCCCGTGACCGAGCAACTGAACGGCGACTTTGATCCAGAAGCGGAAACGGCAACCGCTTCAGATGACACGCGTACGCCACAGCTTGATAACGTGATTGTCTCAGACCTTCTTGGCACAGAGGTGCAGTCGACCGACGGCGAAGTGGTTGGTGAGGTCGAGGGCGTGGTCAAAATTGGAGACGAAATCGCCGCTGTTGTGGGGATTGGCGGCTTTCTTGGCTTTGGTGAGCGTGAAGTTGCCTTGCCTCTCCAAGATCTGGACTACAGCAATGGCACGCTGACTTTGACGTCTGCGACAGCAGACAGCTTGGACGAAATGCCTGAGCATGATGCGGAAAACGGGTCGGCAATGCCTGATGACGCCGCTGTCCTAGTCTACAACTAAGGCTACATGCTTGTTCTCTTTGGGCCCTCAGGACGTGCTGAGGGTCCATTTGTCGATGGGGGGAAATCCCGCCAAAATATTTCCTTTTGCAAAAAGAAATACTTGATTAGGCTCCGTCGGAGGCCGGTAAGGTCTGTACAGAGTTCTAGGTGGGAGATTGAGACATGGGCAAAAGAGACGAGTGGATCGAGAAGTACGCTGACGATTTGAAAAACAAATGCGGCATGACGCCGGATATGGACCTGCTGACAAAGGTCACGATTGGCTGCGGTCCTTCGATTTACAATGCTGACGCACAGACCGTCGCATCAAGCCAGGAAAGCGAGCTTGAACTGGTAAAGACGAACTTCCTCATGAAAAAGCTGGGTCTGCCGGATGGGCCAAATCTGATGGAAGGCATCCACAAGGCGATTGAGACCTATGGAAAATCGGAGCGGAACAAGTACCGCGCGGTCATTTACTACATGCTGACCAAGCACTTCGGCAAAGAATCCGTTTACGGATAAGCGTATCGCAATTGCGTAGGAATGCCCGCACCTGTTGCGGGCGTTTTTCGTAAAGCTTGAAATATCAAATGCTTGGGCCGCGCGCGCTCAAGTGATACAGATCCCGGGCGGTCAGGATGGCCAGAACGGATTTCAATACGTGTGTGGTGGATTGGGAGCACACGGGGTGAGAAAGGGTTCTGACATCGATGTCAGGACCCTTTTACTTGGACACACCTGTCAAAAAAGCGTCAGCACCAAACCGATGATGGCACAACCAAATGTTGCGTAGCCGCTGTCAATCAGCGTCAGGCTGAAGGGGCGACGACCGTAGCCGTTGTTGATCATGATCCAGGGACTGATGAAAAACAGCCCAATGCCAAGACCCGAAACAAGACCTTCCATTGCAGTGTCGATACCGGACAGCGCAAAAGTGTGGCGCATCATTCCTGCAACCAACAGCATCGCGATTCCTGCCATGATGAAAGGTGTGACGGACGCATCGACCGGCTGGCCCTTCTCATCGACTTCGATCCCCGACGCCTCGACCCACGGCTTCTGCAGGGTCATGTACCAAACTGCGCCAAAGGCAAACCCGGCCACTGCCGCAACGATCACCGCAAGAAAACCCATCTCATCCTCCTGTTCATGGATTGCTTTCGAGTATGGCGGGAAACCTCCGGCTGATCTACGGGTCAGTTTTGCCCAAAGCGCAGATGATCTTCCATTCAGCATCCGTTACGGGCTGCACGGAGAGGCGTGAGTTTTTGACCAGTACCATCTCGTCCAATCGCTCTTCCGCCTTGATCTGATCCAGTGAAACAGGCTCTGTAAAGGGACGAATGGCTTTGATGTCCACGCATTCCCAGCGTTCGTCATCTGTTGTGCTGTCTGGATGTGCTTCTGCGATGACCTCGACAATCCCGACAACAGATTTCTCCTTCATGGAGTGGTAGAAGAAGCCCAGTTCACCAACCTTCATCTCTCGCATGAAATTGCGGGCTTGATAGTTTCTTACGCCATCCCATTCTTCGCCAACGTCACCCTTGGCAACCTGATCATCCCATCCCCAAGTGTTGGGTTCCGATTTGAAGAGCCAGTATGCCATTAGCCGATCACCCCTCTGGTCTGCGGTTGCATAGACAACACTTGGGCAACTTGGTCCATTGACATGTCATTCCTCCTTCAGCGGCCGGGTCAGCAAAGCCTGCATGGCAGTCATCACATCTAAGCGGTTGTCGAGCAGCCCCGCAACAGCGGCAGTAATGGGCATGTCGAGATCGGATTTTTGGGCGAGTTCGTTGACCGCCTGCGCCGTCGCTGCCCCTTCGACGGTGACAGAGGGGTCAAACGCCGTACCTTCACCCAGGGACAGACCGAGGCGGTAGTTGCGAGAGCCCGATGAAGTACATGTAAGCGTCAGGTCACCGAAACCGGAAAGACCCGACAAAGTCTTGGGGTCGGCGTCCAGATACGCGGCAAGGCGCTGCATTTCGGCATATCCGCGCGTCATCAGCGCGGCGCGCGCGCTTTCGCCAAGACCCGCGCCCATAACCGCTCCGCAGGCAATGGCAATGACGTTCTTGAGGGCACCGCCCAGTTCGGCTCCGATAGTGTCTGTTGTGCGGTAAAGCCGAAGGTTTGGCGTTGTCAGAGCCTGTTGCAGCTTTGCCCCCACCGCCTCGTCCGCGCAGGCGAGAGTTAGCGCTGTTGGCAAACCGGCGGCGATATCTGCGGCAAAGCTGGGGCCTGTCAGGATTGCAGGGGTGGCACCTGAAACCTCCTCAGCGATGACCGAAACGGGTCCAAGGCCTGTGGCTAATTCGATGCCTTTGCAGCAGGCCACAAGGGGTTTGCCCGTGAAGGAAGTGGCATGTTCGGCCAAAAAGGTTCGGAGTTTTTGGGTCGGGACCGAGATCAGCAGAACGTCCGCATTGGCAGCGGTGGGGAGATCGTCAGTGACAGTCAATTTGTCCGGGAATGGGAAACCGGGCAGACGGGCGCGGTTCTCTCGGAGGCCGACCATATCTCCAATGTCCCGACCCCAAAGGATCACTGGACCGGTTTGGGAAAGTGAGATCGCAAGGGCGGTGCCAAAGGCACCAGCGCCAAGCACTGCGACACTCATGCCTTTGCCCCTTTCTTGCCACTGCCCAACATTGCAGGCTGCGCTGTATCGAGAGGCCAGCGGGGACGGGCGGATAGGGTCATATCGTCAGGTTGCCGAAGCGCCATCTGCTCTGCCGCGGCATATGCGATCATGGCGGCATTGTCCGTGCACAGACTGAGCGGTGGGGCGACGAAAGCCGTATCGAAATTGGCAGAAACAGTCTCTAACTTGGCACGTATTGCCTTGTTTGCCGCAACGCCACCCGCGACGCAAAGAGTGCGTGGCGCGTTGCCGGGATAGTGCGAAAGCGCCTTGCCCGTCTTTGCAGCAAGGACATCAACGACGGCAGCCTGAAAGCTCGCGGCGAGATCGCATTGGTCTTTTTCCGTCAACCCACCTTGATCCGCCACGATGGCATCGCGCGCGCGCAGAACGGCGGTTTTGAGACCCGAGAAGGACATGTCGCAACTGTCGCGATCCATCAGGGGCCGGGGGAAGGCAAACCGGGCCAGATCACCTTTCAAAGCGGCTTGCTCTATCGAGGGGCCGCCAGGCTGGGGCAGGGCAATCAGGCGGGCCACCTTGTCAAAAGCTTCGCCGGGCGCGTCGTCAATCGTGCCGCCCAACCGGGTGAAATCATCAGGACCATTGACCATCAGGAATTGGCAATGCCCGCCAGACACAAGCAGCATCAGATAAGGGTATGGTACCTGATCGGTCAGACGCGGCGTGAGCGCGTGGCCCGCCAAATGGTTGATCCCGTAGAGCGGTTTGCCAGTGGCAGCTGAAAGTCCCTTGGCGCACATAACACCTGACACCACACCCCCGATAAGGCCGGGGCCGGAAGTGACGGCAATGGCATCGACGTCTGAAAGGGGCAATTTGGCCTTTGTGAGAGCCTGTTCTACGCAATGATCCAGCTTTTCAGCATGCGCGCGTGCGGCGATTTCTGGAACGACCCCGCCAAAAGCGGCATGCAAATCCGTTTGCCCTGCAACGATCGAAGATAGGACAACAGCCTCGCCGCTCCCCGATACACGGACAACGGCCGCCGCTGTATCGTCGCAGCTGCTTTCCAAACCGAGTATCGTGACCGCTGGCGGCATAAGCGCTTTCCATTGCAAGGGCGTTGCCCCGCAGGTAACACCGACATCCATGTCAAACAATGCTCAGCACCCACCGGACCGAACCGTGCTCTTGTTAACAAGGCCAAGGTCCTCTGCCGAAGCCTTCGTGGCGCGGCTTGATCGGAAGGTGATGGAGGGGGTGACGGTCTGCTTCTCGCCGCTGATTGAGATTTTGCCGGTCGAAGCTGATATCTCGCTCAAGGGATATGCGGGCGTCGTGTTCACCTCCGCCAATGCTGTCCGGTTCTCCGAGAACGGGGCAGGACGGAGCGCGTATTGCGTTGGTATGCGCACGGCGGAAGCGGCTAAGGCGCATGGATGGGATGTCAGCTTGGCTGCGCAAGACGCGGACAGTCTGATATCGGCCATTGAGGTGGCGTGCGTTGAGGGACCCCTGCTGCACCTGGCAGGACAGCATCGACGTGGAGAGGTGGCTGAAAGGCTTAGTCATCTTGGGGCGCAGACCGACGTCGCCGTGATCTATGACCAGATACTCCGACCTCTGACCGAGGAGGCCCGCGGGATGATCTCAGCCGATGCGCGGGTCATCGTTCCGCTTTTTTCCCCGCGTACGGCGGCACATTTCGTGTCAGAGGTTGGGTCCGCAAAGCACGTGACGCTGCTTGCGATGAGCGAAGCGGTTGCCGATGCCACAGCTGGCGTTGAGGCGGCTGAACTGCTTATCGCAAAAGCACCAACCGGAGAAGAGATGCGGCGTGCAGTTGAAATGCTCTTGGCTGGGGATAGCTTAGCTTGAAGGGCACGCGCGTTGGCGAGTAAGGTTAGCGGGTTAGTCTGATCATTGGTCAGAATCGGAAAGGTAAGCAGAGTGGCGAAAGCGAAGAAACCAGCCTCGGGCTCCAAGTCCACATCGCAAACGTCCAAAACTGCGGCTGAAAAGGGTACCG
Source organism: uncultured Sulfitobacter sp. (assembly GCA_964447345.1). Lineage (GTDB taxonomy): Bacteria > Pseudomonadota > Alphaproteobacteria > Rhodobacterales > Rhodobacteraceae > Sulfitobacter. The sequence goes on from CAYUSM010000126.1 coordinate 6,141, forward strand.
GCAACGCCGAAAAGCCCAGCGAGACGTCTTCCGCGTCCAAAGCTGCGGCCGCCAAATCAGAAAAAACGGTGAGCAAGTCAACTGACGCTGCCCAAAAGAGCACGCCCACGCCCAAACCGTCGGCCGCTGCGAGTAAATCCACAGCCTCAAAAACGACCGGGAGTTCAGCGTCGGAGGCTTCTGCGGCGCCCAAAACCTCTGTCAGCGAAAAGACGGATGCGACAAAAAAGCCGGATGCCGCAAACAAGAGCTCGGCCACTGCGGCCAAAGCAGACGACAAGACCTCGTCTTCCCAGCCTGCGACGCCTGCTGCAAAACCTGAGGCCACCACAAAACCTGATGCCAAGAGCAGCACGCCGAAGCCGCCTGATAAACCTGCGCCTGCACAACAACAGCCAGCCGAGCGACCCAAGAGCGTATTCTGGCCTTTTGTTGCAGGTGGTGTGATTGCAGCGGCACTTGGCTTTGCGGCTTCAGAGATGAACGTGTTCAATACGCGGGTTGAGACGACTGAGTTGCGTCAGACCCTAGACAGGCAACAGGAGCAAATCGCTGCGCTTGAAAGCGTCGAGCCTGTGACACCGGACGCCCCGGACTTGAGCGCCATTGAAGCTGATCTCGCCAGTATCGCTGAAGCCGTCTCCACGCTGGAAATTCGACTGACGGCACTGGAGAACCGGCCAACACCCAGCGGTGAAGCGCCTGCCCCAACTGCCGACTACAGCGAAGAGTTGGCCGCGTTGACGGCTTCTGTTGAGGCCCAGAAGGCAGAGATCGACCGCTTGTTGCAGAACGCGCAAAGCATCGAAGAAGCAACAGCCGAAGCTGCACGCCGCGCGGCGATTCAGAGTGCGCTCACCAAGATCACTGCCGCATTGAACGCCGGGGGTGGCTACTCTAACGCGGTGAATGAACTCTCTGACAGCGGTGTCAGTGAGGTGCCAGAAGCAATTGCCTCGCCTTCCAATGAAGGGGTCGCAACTCTGCTCAGCCTCCAATCGGACTTCCCTGACACCGCCCGGTCAGCGCTTGCCGCTGCGCGTTCGGCAGGTGTTGATGGAGATGACGGAGGCGTTGGCAGTTTCCTGCGCCGCCAGCTGGGCGCGCGTTCCGTGGCCCCGCGTGAGGGATCTGATCCGGATGCGGTGCTGTCGCGCGCTGAGGCCGCGGTGCGCGAAGGACGCCTTGCCGATGCGCTGAACGAACTTGAGACGCTGCCGCCCGAGGCTCAGGCCGCTATGGAAAGCTGGCTGAGTGAGGCCCGCGCCCGCGCGGACGCGGAAGCAGCGGTTGAGGACCTGTCCCAACGCCTGACGGCAAACTGAGGAAGTTGAATATATGCTTTGGTCACTGATCAAGATTATCGTTTTCGTCGCAGCCGTCGCGGCGCTGGCCTGGGGTGCGGGGTACCTTCTGGAAAGCCAGGGTGGCATACAGGTTACCGCAATGGGGACAGAGTACAGCTTTGGTCCACTGCAGTCCGTTATTGCCATCGTGGCACTGGTGATCGGTGTTTGGCTGCTGCTCAAGATCCTGTCCCTGCTTGTGGCAACCTGGCATTTCCTGAATGGGGACGAGACCGCATTGTCGCGCTACTTTGATCGCAACCGCGAAAAGAAGGGGTTTCAAGCGCTGTCTGATGGGCTGATGGCGCTGGCCTCCGGTGAGGGCCGCGTGGCGCTCGCCAAGGCGCAGAAAGCGGACAAATACCTCAACAAGCCAGAACTGACGAACCTTTTGACAGCTCAGGCAGCGGAAATGGCTGGTGATCGGCGTAAGGCGGAAGAAACCTATCGCAAACTGGTTGAGAACGAAGCCACCCGTTTTGTCGGGGTGCGTGGCATCATGAAGCAAAAGCTGGCCGAGGGTGACACAGAGACCGCGCTGAAGCTGGCCGAGAAAGCCTTTGCTCTCAAACCCAAGCATTCGGAAACAGGTGACGTTCTGTTGCAGTTGCAGGCCGAAAAAGAAGACTGGTCAGGCGCGCGCAAAACGCTGAGCGCCAAGTTGAAGAATGGCCACTTGCCGCGCGACGTTCACAAGCGCCGCGACGCGGTGCTGGCGCTCTCCGAAGCGCGAGATATCTTTGACGAAGGCAGCGACATCGAGGCGCGCGAAACGGCGATTGAAGCGAACCGTCTGTCACCTGACTTGATCCCGGCCGCGGTTATGGCCGCTCAGGGCTACATCGAACAGAAGAAGCCGCGGTATGCGGCGCGGGTTTTGACAAAAGCCTGGAGCGTTCAACCGCATCCCGACCTTGCCGCGGCGTTTGCCGCGATTGAGCCTGACGAAAAACCTGCCGCCCGTATCAAACGTTTTGCTGCGTTGACCAAGTCGCAGCCTGATCATCCCGAGACAAAGATGCTGAAGGCGGAACTGCATATAGCAGACGAGGATTTCCCCGCCGCACGCCGCGCATTGGGCGACCTTAATGAGACTGAACCGACCGCCCGTTCGGTTACGCTGATGGCGGCCATTGAGCGTGGTGAAGGGGCATCTGATACCATTGTGAAAGGCTGGCTTGCGCGGGCGCTGACAGTGTCACGGGGCCCGCAGTGGATTTGCGACAATTGCCAGCACATCCACGCCGACTGGAAGCCGATCTG
>CAYUSM010000127.1:0-8727 GCA_964447345.1 uncultured Sulfitobacter sp.
TCAACCCGGACAGCAACATTCACCGGGCGCATCCCGACTGGGCGCTGGGGGCGGACGACCAGATACTCGGGCGTCAGCAGAAGGCGCTGAACATGGCGATGGCGGAGGTGCGGGAGTTTATCTATGAGCGTATGGCCGCGATCCTGAAGGCGCATGAGATCGAATACATCAAGTGGGACCACAACCGGGTGCTGCCCATGCCCGATGCCGCGCAGACACGCGGCTCTTACGCCCTTTTGGACCGGCTGCGCACCGATTTTCCGCATGTGGAGATAGAGAGCTGCGCATCGGGCGGGGGGCGGATCGACTTTGGCATCCTGAGCCGCACGCAGCGCGTCTGGCTGAGTGACAGCAATGACGCGCTGGAGCGGTTGAAGATGCAGCACAACGCCGCCCTTTTTCTTCCGTCAGACGTCACCGGCAGCCATGTGGGCCCGCGCAGGTGTCATACCTCGGGGCGGACGCTGGACATCGGGTTCCGGGCCTGGGTAGCCGCACAGCGGCACATGGGGTTCGAGATGGACCCGCGCGAGTTGGACGAGAGCGAGGCTGGCGTGCTGCGCGAGGTCACCGGCTGGTGGAAGGCCAACCGGGACTGGATGACGAGGGCCGATATCCTGCGGCTTGATTCCGCGGACCCTGCTGTGATTGCTGAGCAGCAGCAGGCAGAGGATGGCAGTCGCTTCGTAGTCTTTGCAGGCAAGGCGGGCACCTCGGCACAGATCGCCCCCCGCCCCTTGCGGCTGACACGGCTTGAGCCGCAGGCACGCTACCGGGTGAGCCTGCGCAATCGCGCGGCGGCGACGGCCCTTTCGCGCGGGCGGCATGTGCTGAAGGAAGGACCTGTGGAATTGAGCGGTGCTGCGCTGATGCAGAGTGGTTTCACCCTGCCCTGGAGCTTTCCCGAGACGATGTGGGTTATCGAAGGGGAGCGGTTGTGAGGCAGTTTGAGGCCTTGGAAGTTGTATTTCCCTGCAAGGAAATGGGCAAAAGTCTTGCAAGGCTATTGCGTGAGAGGAGAGCGATATGACCAAAACCGCGACGTTTCATGATCTGAGTGGAAAGTCCGTCTACATCACTGGCGGTGGTTCGGGGATTGGTGCCTCTCTGACAGACGGGTTCCTTGCTCAAGGTGCCAAAGTCGCTTTCATCGGACGTTCTGACGCCTCGGCCTTTGTCGAGGAAATGTCCGAGAAACACGGCACGGCCCCCCTGTTCCTGCAGGGCGACATCACCGATACAGAGCGCCTGCAGGGCAGCATTGACGAGGCAGCAGCGGCCCATGGAGCCATTGACGTGCTGGTCAGCAATGCGGCCAATGATCAGCGGCATGCAACAGGCGAGCTGACCCCTGATGACTGGGACCGGCTGCAGGCGATCAACCTCAAAGCCTACTTTTTTGCCGCACAGGCCGTTCTGCCGGGCATGCAAGCCAAAGGGGGCGGGTCAATCATCAACTTCAGCTCGATCAGCTACATGATGGGCAATGCGGGTTACCCGGCCTACACGGCGGCCAACGGCGGTATCACTGCGCTGAGCCGGTCGCTGGCACGCGAATTTGGGCCCGAGGGCATACGGGTGAACGCTTTGGCACCGGGGTGGGTGCTCACACAAAAACAACTGGACCAATGGGCGACACCGGAAGGTTTGGCCGCACATCTGGAGCGCCAATGCCTCAAGACCCATCTGGTGCCACAGGACATCGTGGATGCGACGCTGTTTCTGGCCTCTGAGGCCAGCCGCATGATGACTGGGCAATGCATGGTCGTCGATGGCGGCGTCGTGACAACGGGATAGGCGATGGTGGACCAGGTCACACCAGACTGGATTGCGCTTGACTGGGGCACAAGCAACCTGCGGGGCTGGGCCATGCAGGGCAGCAGCGTTCTGGCCACAGCGCAGTCACCGGCTGGAATGGGCGGGCTCGACCGCAACGGATTTGCGTCGGCGTTGCGTGAAATGGTGGCTGAATGGGAGGTGACGGCGGAGACGCCGATCATCGCTTGCGGCATGGTCGGATCGCGTCAGGGCTGGGTGGAAGCGCCCTATCGCACGGTGCCCTGTGCACCGATGGGTGACATATTGGTGCAACCTGATTGTGCCGACTTCTACGTACATATCCTGCCGGGGCTGCGGCAGAATAACCCACCGGACGTGATGCGCGGTGAGGAGACCCAAATCGCGGGTTTCCTGGCACTGAACCCAAACTGGGATGGCGTGATCTGTTTGCCGGGGACACATACCAAATGGGTTCAGGTCTCTGCCGGGGAAGTCGTGAGTTTTGAGACCCATATGACCGGCGAGATGTTTGCGCTTTTGTCGTCGCAGTCTGTTCTGCGGCATTCCTTGCAAGGCAGCGACTGGGACGAAGAAGCATTTGATGCTGCCGTGGATCAGACGTTGAGCAAGCCTGAGAAACTGGCAGCGAGGCTGTTTTCGATCCGGGCAGACGATCTGCTGAACGGAAGCGGCGGGGCAGCAGCACGCGCGCGGCTTTCCGGATTGCTGATCGGGGCGGAATTGGCGGCCGCCCGCCCCTACTGGCTGGGCACTCAGATCGCTATTGTGGGTGCGTCCGGACTTGCCACTCCCTATGCCCGGGCGCTGGAGCGTCAGGGCGCCTTTGCAACCGTCGCTGACGCAGAGCGGATGACGCTGGCCGGACTTACTGCCGCGATGAGACAGATGAAGGAAGCGTTATGACCCTCCCGCTGATTGCAATTCTTCGGGGTGTCACACCTGCCGAAGCACCCGCCATTGGCGAGGCATTGGTGGTGGCTGGTATCACGACGATTGAGGTGCCCCTGAATTCGCCAGACCCACTGGCGAGCATTGCCGGATTGGCGAAGCGACTGGGTTCTGCCGCGATGGTAGGGGCTGGTACGGTGCTGAGTACGTCTCAGGTGGATGCGGTGGCGGATGCGGGGGGGCAAATCATTGTTTCACCCAATTGCAACGCAGGTGTGATTGCACGCACCAAAGAACTTGGGCTGCAAAGCTGGCCGGGAATCTTCACGCCGACAGAGGCGTTTGCGGCGCTGGAGGCCGGTGCAGACGGATTGAAGCTTTTTCCCGGTGCGATGGCTGGCACCGGGGGGCTATCGGCGCTCCGGGCAGTCCTGCCTTCGGGAACGTTGGTTTATGCGGTCGGGGGCGCGGGCGCTGACAATTTCGCTGAATGGATTGCAGCTTCTGCGGATGGCTTCGGAATTGGCTCCGCGCTCTACAAGCCGGGGATGACGGCTGATGAGGTCGGGACACGGGCAGCGGAGATCGTGGCGGCCTATCGGGAGGCGGCGCAGTGACGCCGTTCGACGAACGGCTTTGTGCCTTGGGGGAAGGTCCGCTTTGGCATCCCGGGCGCAACACACTTTTCTGGTTCGATATTCTGGGTAAACGCCTATGCGCGCGTGACGAAAGTCAGACGCTGGAGTGGGCGTTAGAGGAGCACTTCTCGGCCGCGGGATGGGTAGACGATGATACCCTTTTGATGGCATCGGAAACGGCACTTTGGCGCTTTGATATTGGCAGCGGAGATCGCCAGAAGGTCTGTAACTTTGACCACGAAAACCCTGTCACTCGGTCAAATGACGGTCGGGCCGACCCTTGGGGCGGGTTTTGGATCGGGACGATGGGCAAACAAGCCGAGCCCGGCGTGGGTGCAATCCATCGCTTCTTCAAGGGAGAGATGCGGCGGCTTGTGCCGGATGTGTCGATCAGCAATGCCATTTGTTTCGCGCCGGATCGCTCCTGTGCTTACTACACCGACACGGTGACCCAGCAGATCATGCGCCAACCACTTGAGGTCGAGGCTGGTTGGCCAGTCGGAACGCCAGATGTCCTGGTCGATCTGAAAGAGGCACGGCTGAACCCTGACGGAGCGGTCACGGATGCAGACGGCAACATCTGGTGCGCGATGTGGGGTGCGGCCTGTGTGGTGTGTTTTGCGCCGGACGGCACGGAGCTGCGCCGGATCGAGGTGCCAGCACGGCAACCGACCTGCCCTGCCTTTGGAGGGCCAGAGCTGCGAGACCTTTATGTGACCTCAGCGACGCAGGGATTGCGGGACAGCGAGATTGAGAGACGTCCGCTGAACGGCGCGACCTTTGTGATCAAAGATGTGGCGCAAGGGCTGCCAGAGCCAGCGGTGATCTTGTGAAACGAGCTCTGGGCGTCTGTTACTACCCCGAACACTGGCCGCAGGAGATCTGGGCCAAGGATGCCGCGCGTATGGCCGAAGCGGGCATCAGCTGGGTGCGCATCGGGGAATTCGCCTGGTCCCGGCTGGAGCCTGCACCGGGCAGATTTGACTTCGATTGGCTGGACACGGCGATTGGAACACTCGCCGATGCAGGTCTCAAGGTCGTTCTGGGCACGCCTTCGGCCACGCCGCCACGCTGGATGCTGGACCGGTTTCCGGACATGCTGGCCGTCGATGCAGAGGGACGTGCGCGCAAGTTTGGCTCGCGCCGCCACTATTGCCATAGCCATGAAGGTTATCGGCAGGCGGCAGCCGAGATGGCTGTGCGGCTGGGGCAAAGGTATGGGCGGGATGCGCGGGTGGCGGCCTGGCAGATCGACAATGAATATGGCTGCCATGACACGGTATTGAGCTATTCGAACGCCGCTCGGCAGGCATTTCAGGAATGGCTGGCGCAAAGGTATCAGAGTGCGGATGCGCTGAACCGGGCTTGGGGCAATGTCTTCTGGTCGATGGAATATGACAGTTTTGATGACGTTGACCTGCCCAATCTGACGGTGACGCAGCCCAACCCGGCGCATGAACTGGCCTTTCGGCGATTTTCCTCGGATCAGGTCGTGCGGTGGAACGCGGCGCAAGTGGCAGCCTTGCGTCCGCTGACCGATGCACCGCTCATTCACAACTACATGGGCCGGGTGACAGAGTTTGATCACTTCAAGCTGGCACGTGATCTGGATATCGCCTCCTGGGACAGCTATCCGATTGGCTTTCTGTCCGACCGGCTTGAAGGGGATGCTGCGCATAAGGCGACCTACCTGCAGCAGGGCGATCCAGACATGCAGGCATTCCACCACGACCTTTACCGCGCGATGAACGGCGGGCGCTGGTGGGTGATGGAGCAACAGCCCGGCCCGGTGAACTGGGCGCCCTACAATCCGGCCCCCCTGCCCGGCATGGTGCGGCTTTGGTCGTGGGAGGCTTTTGCGCATGGGGCGGAAGTGGTGAGCTACTTCCGCTGGCGGCAGGCGCCTTTTGCGCAGGAGCAGATGCATGCAGGATTGCTGCGGCCTGATGATGCGGCAGCACCCGGCCTGGCGGAGGCTGCGCAGGTCGCAGCTGAAATGGCGGAAATGCACGAGGTTGCACCAAAACGGGCTCCGGTTGCGCTGATCTTTGACTATGCATCGGACTGGGCGTGGAAGACGCTGCCTCAAGGGGCGGATTTCGACTACTTCCGATTGGTTTTTGATGCTTACCGCGCGCTGCGACGGCGCGGGCTGTCGATTGATGTTCTGCCTCCCGACACGTCGGGCGACGTTCTGGGGGAATATGACGCTGTTCTTGCGCCGGGATTGGCGACAATGCCGGAAGAAATGGTGCAAGCCCTGATTGAAGCGGATGTTCCGTGCCTGATCGGTCCGCGCAGCAACCTGATTACCCCGGAGCTTTCGACCGCTTTGCCGCTTGGACCAGGCATTCCCGGTCTCGACACCGCTGTGACCCGCGTCGAAAGCCTGCCGCCCGGCACGATGCGTGCCGTTGCCGGTGGCGGCGCGGTGGTGCATTGGGCCGAAGCGCTGGAAGGGACCGCGACGGTTGTCTTCGAAACAGGGGATGGCGTACCGGTCGCTGTGACCGATGGCACGCGCACCTATCTGGGCGGATGGCCCGATAAGCTGCTGTGGGACCGGTTGGTAGAGACGCTGATGCCCAAGACCAAACTGCAAGACCTGCCTGAAGGGCTGAGGCTGCGCGAGACGGCCACGCATATCTTCGCCTTCAACTATGGTCCGGCCCCTGTGGTCTGGCGCGGAGAAACGCTTGAACCGGCTGGTGTCGCATGGTGGGCACAGCCCTGATCTGACACCTGCATATGGGTACGTTGACAGCCAATGGCCCATTGCTTAACACATTAACTAAATTGAACGCTGGCGCTGAGAGCGGCCTTGGGGGTGTCATGGATTGGGAAGAGTTTCGCACACGCGGAAAGGATGCGGCGGATTGGGCTGCGTCCTATCACCAGACATTGCGGGACCGCCCGGTACGGGCCCAGACCAAGCCTGGCGACATCCTTAGAGACCTGCCTGCAAGCGCCCCTGATAACGCGGAGCCCATTGATGCGATCCTGAGCGATCTGGAAACCACCATCATGCCGGGGATGACCCATTGGCAGCATCCCCGCTTTTTCGCCTATTTTCCCGCCAACGCGGCACCCGTGTCAGTGCTGGCCGAAAGCTACGTGAATGCCATCGCCGCACAATGCATGCTTTGGCAGACCTCACCCGCGGCAACCGAGCTTGAGACGCGGGTTTGCGACTGGATGCGTCAGGCGGTTGGCCTTCCCGAAGGTTTTGCAGGCGTCATTCAGGACAGCGCCAGTACTGCCACGCTGTGTGCTGTGCTGACCATGCGGGAGCGGACGCTGGACTGGGCAGGCAATCAGTCGGGCCTGACTGGACAGCCCCGCCTGCGCGTCTACGCAAGCGCTGAAGTGCATTCATCCATCGACCGAGCCATCTGGATTTCAGGGATAGGTGAAGAGAACCTTGTTCGCATCCCGTCCGGCGGACCGAGCCGGGCGATGCAGATTGACGCCTTGAGGGACGCGATTGCGCAGGATCGGGCAAACGGGCTCCTGCCAGCCGGGATCATCGCCTGCGTGGGTGGCACAAGTGCTGGAGCGACCGATGACATTGGGGCTGTCATGGACGTGGCCGAGGCCGAAGGGCTCTATGTGCATGTGGACGCGGCCTGGGCCGGGTCGGCGATGATCTGTCCTGAGTTTCAGCCGCTTTGGGCGGGTGCGGAACGCGCGGATAGCGTGGTTCTGAACCCCCACAAATGGCTCGGCGCGCAGTTTGACTGCACGACGCATTTCCTAAAAGACCCTGAAACGCTGGTGAAGACGCTTGCGATCCAGCCGGAGTATCTCAAGACCCATGGGGCGGATGGGATCATCAACTATTCGGAGTGGTCCGTGCCCTTGGGGCGCAGATTTCGTGCACTGAAACTGTGGTTTCTGATGCGGGCGCATGGGCTGGAGGGGCTGCGGGACATGATCCGCAACCATGTCAACTGGTCGGTTGGATTGGCCGAGAGGCTGCGCGCCCACCCGGACTTTGAGATTGTGACCGAGCCGATGCTGTCCCTTTTTACCTTTCGTTTTGCGCCGGAGGGGAAGACCGAATTGGACACGCTGAACCAGCGTCTGATCAATGCCATCAATGACGATGGCCGCATCTACCTGACGCAGACGCGGATCGATGGAGCTTTCGTCATACGCTTCACAGTTGGCGCGTTTGGTGCAGAGCGGCAGGACGTTGACACCGCCTATGACGTGATAACCGAAATGGCCGCTGAGCTTGTCTAAGCGCAGACCTCAGGGAGCGATGAAGCGCACGCCGGGCATACCCTCGATCACCGCGACGTCTTCATCGTAAAGATCGCTCAGCTCATCAACCATGTCTTCCGTCCAGCCGGGCATGTCGAGCTCTTCCTCGATCTCGTCCTCAAGCGCGAATTTGTCCAGGAAGGCGGCAATGACACGATATTTCTGCGCTTCGGTCATTGAGGGATGGTTGTGCAGATAGCTGCGCAGACGTTCCATCCCCTCTTTACTCATGATCGTCGACAAAAGGTCAAAGCCACCAACAATCTGTTCCTTTGCGGGAAGGTCTGCCATCTCTCGGATCAGGGTGGCCCAAATCAGTGGCGCGTCTTCGGCGCACCAGCAGGTGATCGGAATGCTTGGTGCGGCCTGACGGATATCCGAGATCAGGTCGGACCACCGGATGTCTTCGGGTGCGCGTCCGTCCCAGAAGGCTTCATCGGATTGATCAATCGCGTTTTCAAAGAAGATCGGGATGAGCGTCGCGGGATTTCGGATGGCCAGGAAAATCTCCAGCTCATCCTCCGGGAAGAGTGCAGCCATATGCGCCATGCGTTTGGCTGCCGCCGGATAAAGCACGCCTTTCTGGATCGCGGTGCCCGCGGTGCGAAAAAAATTTGCGTCCGACAGGATCACACGGTCCGCTGGCGCATCATCAAGGATGACATCAAGAAGGACTTCGCGCGCCTGAGGCGACGCCGGCGCCTTGTGCATGGCGTTCAATGTATCGCGCACCAGCGCCCGGTAGCTATTGGGCCCGGGCACGGTGATACCGCGCGGCGCGAAAGCATCCTTGTTGCGCAGGACAGATTTGATCAACCTCTCCTGCTCAGTGAAGTGAGCGCCTGTCTGCAATACCAGTTGCATGTGCCTGCCTGAAACCTCGTTTGCCGGGTCTGATTACTGCTTTGGGGGCAAGGTGTAAAACGTCAAAACGGCAATTTCAGGGCCATGAAAAGACCTGTCGAAAAATCATGAAATTCCCTGTTGAGAGTGCTTGCATCCTCAATTGTCATCTACTAAAGAGCCTCCACGCCGAATGCGCTGCCGCGCTTCTCCGGCATGCGACGTTGCAAGACGTTGGCCCCTATAGCTCAGCTGGTAGAGCAACTGATTTGTAATCAGTAGGTCCGCGGTT
>CAYUSM010000128.1:0-8450 GCA_964447345.1 uncultured Sulfitobacter sp.
ACCACGCGCCTGCCCGCCGGGCTGCACGGTGACTTCCTGGACATGATCTTCACCAATCCCTTCCTTGCCGACGGGCCGTCCAAGATCGGCGATGTTGAGATTGACATGACCAAGGTGAACCACCCGACATACGTGATCGCGGGCACCACCGACCACATCACGCCCTGGAAGGCGGTCTATGAAACCGCACGGCTCTACGGCAAAGACGCGACCTTCGTGCTGTCAAACTCTGGTCACCTGCAAAGCCTTCTGAACCCTCCGGGCAACCCCAAGGCATGGTTCATGAAGGGCAAGGCATCGGCCAAGGACCCGGAGGCATGGGCGGAGAAGGCCAAGAAAGTAGAAGGCAGCTGGTGGCTCGACTGGGCGGAATTGCTCAAGGACGTCTCTGGCAATGAGATCAAGGCACCAAAGAACCCCGGATCAAAGAAGAACCCCGCAATGGGGCCAGCGCCGGGAACTTACGTCTTTGAAGAATAACAAGACCACGCCGTTGCAGTGAGGGATCGGGCATGACGACAACCAAAGAGATGCGGGTGCGGGAGAAGCGCGCCGCCAACCGCTACGGCGACATCACAACCGAACTGATCGATGTGAAGGGCCAGAAGCTCTATGTCGCGACCAAACCGGGCAAACCGGGGCGCGTGCCGCTGTTGATGTTCAATGGGATCGGCGCAAATCTTGAGCTGGGGTTTCCATTTCTTGAGGCTTTGGAAGACACGCCGACGATCCTGTTCGACGTGCCTGGTGTCGGTGGATCACCCATGCCTTCCCTGCCCTACAGGCCTGCCAGTCTTGCGCGCATGGCCAAGAACCTGCTGGAAATCCTCGGCCATAGCCAGGTTGATGTCTCCGGCGTGTCGTGGGGGGGCGGGCTGGCGCAGCAGTTTGCGTTCCAATATCCGCGCATCTGCCGCAAGCTGGTGCTGGTGGCAACGTCATCCGGCTGGACCATGGTGCCCGGCAAACCGAATGTGCTGTCCAAAATGGCGAGCATCAAGCGCTACACCGACAAAGGCTATATGCGCTCCATCGCGGCGGAGATCTACGGCGGCGATTTCCGCACCGATGACACGCTGATCGCATCTCATGCGGCGGGCATGCGGCCCTCGTCCAACGCAGGCTACATGCTGCAGCTGCTGGCCATGACCGGCTGGACGTCTGTCCCCTTTCTGTGGCGCTTGCGGCAGCAGACGCTGATCCTTTCGGGCACCGACGATCCGCTGATCCCCGTGGCGAATGCAAAGCTGCTGCACAAACTGATCCCCAAGGCGCGGCTTGAGTTGATCGACAACGGGCACCTTTTTGTCGTGACCCGCCCCAAGGAGACGGCGGAGATGGTCGATGGCTTCCTGATGGAAGCACACGACTGAGCGTCGCAAAAAGGTCTTCCCCAACCCCGGCTCTAGGCTAAGCTGACCCTCAGCAGATTTGGGGGAGAGAGCATGGCCAACACACAGGCACCTTTCAGCCGCGCGGAATACGACCGGCGCATCCAACTGACGCGCGCGGCAATGGCTGAGGCGGGCCTTGATCTGCTCTTTGTCACGGATCCTTCCAACCAAGCCTGGCTTTCGGGCTATGACGGCTGGTCCTTTTACGTGCATCAGGGCGTGTTGCTGGCCTCCGAAGGCGATCCCATCTGGTGGGGCCGCTATATGGACAGCATTGGCGCGCAGCGGACCTGTTGGATGGCGCATGACAACATCCACGGCTACGCCGATCACTTCGTGCAATCGACCGAACGGCATCCGATGCAGGACCTCGCGGGGCACATCCGGTCGTTGGGCGCCAACAGCAAGCGCATTGGTGTGGAGATGGAGAATTACTACTACTCCGCCAAGGCCCATGCGGTGCTTGCCGAGGAACTGCCACAGGCCACGCTTGTCGATGCCACCGCCCTCGTGAATTGGCAGCGGTTGATCAAGTCGGACGAAGAGATCACCTTCATCCGCCGCGCGGCACGGATTTCGGAAAAAGTGGTGACAACCGCGATCGACCGCGCCGCCCCCGGTGTGCGCAAGAATGACCTGGTGGCAGACATCTTTCACGCGGGCATCACCGGTGTCGATGACATCTGGGGCGACTATCCTGCCATTGTGCCGCTCACACCCTCGGGGTTGGATGCGACGGCGGCCCATCTGACATGGAACGGCGATCCGATGTGCGCGGGGGAAGCCACGTTCTTTGAGCTGTCGGGCTGTTACCGCCGCTATCACGCGCCGCTCTGCCGGACGGTGTTTCTTGGGACGCCGCCGCAAGAGATGCTGGATGCCGAACAGGCGCAGTTGGAGGGCATCGAGGCCGGGCTGCAGGCCGCCCGGGCGGGCAACCGTACCTGTGACATCGCAAATGCCTTCACTGGTGTCCTCGAAAAACATGGCATTCACCGCGAGGGGCGCTGCGGCTATCCGATCGGGCTCAGCTACCCACCCGATTGGGGCGAGCGCACAGCCTCGATCCGTAGCGAGGACCAGACCGTGCTGCAGCCCGGCATGACCTTTCACTTCATGCCTGCGCTGTGGATGGACACCTGGGGGCTGGAGACCACCGAGACCATCCTGATCACGCAGGACGGCCCGGCGGAGGCCCTCTGCAACGTGCCGCGCAAGCTGTTTGTGAAGGATTGAGCAGGTGAGTGCGCTGCTGGATCAGACCAAAGGGATACTTGGGGACCTGATCGGCTTCCCGACGATTTCCGCGGACAGCAACCTTACGCTGATCAACGACGCGGCAGACCGGCTTTCAGACAGCGGTGCGCGGGTTGAGGTGATCACCGCCCCTTGCGGGACCAAGGCGAACCTCTTTGCCACCTTCGGGCCGGAGGGGGATGGCGGCATTCTGCTGTCCGGGCATTCGGATGTGGTGCCGGTGACCGACCAGAACTGGTCCAGCGATCCCTTTGAAATGGTCGAACGCGGCGGGTGCCTCTTCGGACGGGGGGCCTGTGACATGAAGGGCTTCATTGCCGCGACCCTTGCGATGGCCCCGCAGTTTGCCGCAAAGGCCAAGGCCCGGCCCCTGCACATCGCTTTGACATATGACGAAGAGATCGGCTGTTTCGGTGCCCAGCACCTCGCCCGAGTTTTGCAGGAGCGCGGCCTGACCCCAAGCGTCGCCATCATCGGAGAGCCCACCGAAATGCGCATCATCGAGGGGCACAAGGGATGCTACGAATACAGCACCCACTTTCATGGACTGGAGGGTCATGGCTCCACGCCCGACCTTGGGGTGAACGCCGTAGAGGCGGCGGTGCGCTATGTGGGCGTCTTGCTCGACCTGAAGGAGAAATTGCGCGGCTGGGCCCCGGACGACAGCCCGTTTGATCCGCCCTGGACGACCATCAATGTCGGTGCGTTCCACGGTGGGAGCGCGCATAATGTCATTGCCTCCAAGGCCCAGGTGGATTGGGAAATGCGCCCTGTCGAGACGGCAGACGCCGACTTTGTAAAAGAAGCATTGCGCGGCTATTGCGACGATGTGCTGATCCCGCAGATGCGCGCTGTTTACCCCGAAGCGCGCATTGAGCTTGAGGTCATTGGAGAGGTTGCCGGGCTGATCCCGACCAGAGAGAATGAGGCACGGGAGATTGTGCAGGAACTAACAGGGGCCAACGGCACGGACGTGGTGTCGTTTGGGACCGAAGCCGGGATTTTTCAGGCCATGGGCACCGATGTGGTGGTTTGCGGCCCCGGCTCCATCGCGCAGGCCCACAAGGCCGATGAGTTTGTGTCTGTCGATCAACTACAGCAATGCTTGCGAATGCTGGACCGTCTAACTGAGAGGCTCATGTAAACCGCTTCGGCCTCGTTGAAATCCGGACACTGAGTTTCCCGACCAGTTCCAGCTGAACGCGCTTGGGCTGCTGGCCGCAAAGCCTCCCTAAATCCGGTTGAGTTTGTGTTTTTCCAGAAGGTCCACAATCATCTCTTTCGCGTTCTGCCGATGGGCGCGGTGGGTCTCAGCCGCAGTTTCAGCATCTCCTGCCCGGATCGCGTCCAACACGCTGCGGTGATCCTGATTGGAGCGTTTGGGCATCGGTCGCATGAAGAGCGTCACACTGCGTGCCCGGCGGACCTGATCGCTCATCAGTCCGACAATGGCCTGCACCCGCGAATTGCCCCCAAGTGCGACCAGCACATTGTGAAACCGTGCATCCGCCCGCGCCCAGTCTTCCAGCGCGTCGTTTTCCAAAGCGGCATCCATATCCGCAATCGCCTGCGCCAAGGGAGCGATTTCCGCCTCGGTCAACCCACGCTCGGCTGCGCGGCGGGCGGCAAGGCTCTCCAGTTCCGTCAGCACATCGTAAATCTCGCGCATGTCATCGGGAGAGACCGGGAGAATGCGCACCCCCTTGCGGGGACGCAGGGTCACCAGACCCTGGCTTTCCAACAAGAGCGCCGCCTCTCGCACAGGGGTCCGGGACATGCCCAGATGCGCGGCCAGCTCGCTTTCCAGATGGTCCGAGCCTGCGGGAAGGTCCCCGGCAAAGATCATCTCGCGCAGTTCCGCCACGGCGCGCTGGGTGTTGGAGAGGGGGCGGTCATCGGCCTGGGTCATGCGCGCTCCAACGTGATCTTGCGGCCTTCGGCGGCAGAGGCATAGATCGCCTCTTCAATGCGGATCACCTCAAGGTAGTCCCGCGCGGTGTTCTCAGCCGGAGTGCCGCTGCGCAACGCGGTGACGACATGGCTTTGCAGCGCATGCACGCAGTCGCCGCCAAAGGTTGCGCCTTCATAGGCGGGTAGGATGCATGCGGCGTCCAGAGCGCCGAAGGCGCGCTGCCAAAGGCTTCCGTCTCCGCGCAGCTCAACCGTGCCCCGGGTGCCCTCGACAAGGGCTTCGCCCATTGTGCACCGGTGGTTGGTCGCGGCGTGATCCAGACTGCGGTTCCCGTCAAATAGGGCTCTGACACCCGCCGGATGATCGAAAAGCACGTATCCGGCATCCTCCCCGGCAAGGGCCGGGTTCACCTGCCACAGGTCCGCGTAAACACCTGTAGGCGCGCCCAGAAGATAGCGGAAGGTATCCACCCAGTGTACCGCTGTCTCATGAACAAGAAAGCGTTTCATCTTCTGGAAATAGGGTTGTCGGTCCAGATAGGCCTGCGGCCCCTGCCCGTCCCCCGGCCTCAGGCGGAACGTCATCTGCTGGATGTCCCCCAAAGCGCCCGCGGTGATCGTCTCTTTCAAGGTCCGGTACCAGGGCTGGAACCGGAAGTTCTCATGCACCACGAGCAGCGCCCCGGCGTCTTCGGCTGCCTGTGCCATCTCGGCTGCCTCGTCCAGTCCCATACAGAAAGGTTTCTGACAGATGATCGTCTTCACCCCCGCCGCCAGAGCAGTCTTGATGGCGTCCCGATGTCCGGGCGGCGGCAGGATGATGTCCAGAATGTCGGGTTGTGTCTCTGCCAGCATCTCAGCCAGATCGCTGAATGCGGGCAAGCCGGTTGCCTCCGCCCTTGCCACATCCTGATCACAGGACCCGACACAGACGACATTTTCCATTCTGGCCCAACTGTCGTAATGGAACTGGCTGAAGTACCCCGCCCCTACTGCTGCGACACGCAGGGGCGTCATGTCTCAAACAAGGCGCGCGCCACCGCGTCTGCCGCCGCCTCTGTTCCGGCACTGCCGCCCAAATCACGGGTGAGCATCTTGCCCTCCCCCACGACCCGATCCACGGCCTCGCGCAGGCGCACACCGTCGGCCTTCATCCGCGCATTGTCCTGTTTGATGCCCAGCCAATCCAGCATCATCGCCGCCGAAAGGATCATCGCGAAGGGGTTCGCGACGCCCTGTCCCGCGATGTCAGGCGCAGACCCATGGCACGGCTGAAAGACCGCGTTCTCCAGTCCGATATCTGCCGAGGGTGCCAATCCCAGGCCGCCCATCAGACCCGCGCCAAGATCAGAGAGAATGTCACCGAACATGTTCTCGGTCACCATCACGTCGAAGTCCCATGGTTTCTGCACCATCCAAAGCGCTGTCGCATCTACATAGGCGTGATCAGCGATCAGGTCAGGATGCCGCGCGGCCTCGGCATCGAAAATCTCGCGGAAGAAGGCGAAGGCACGAAAGACATTGGCCTTGTCTACGCAGGTGACCCGCCCCGGACCGCGTCCTGCTGCCTTGCGGTCACGAGCGAGGTCAAAGGCAAACTGGAAGAGCTTTTCCGAGATATCACGCGTGATCCGCAAGGTCTCGCGCGCCTCGTTCTCCTCTACCTCCCCACGGCCCTGCGTATAAAACAACCCCTCCGTGCTTTCGCGGATCAGAACAAAGTCGATCTCTTTGCCCGGTGGCAGCGTCAGCGGTCCAATCTGCCCTGCGCGCACCGTGACCGGACGCACCCCCGCAAAGAGCGTAAGCGCCTTGCGCAGGTCGATCTGCGGTGAAATCTCTGTTCCGTCTGCATAGCGCACGTCCGGCAACCCCATGGCCGAAAGCAGGATCGCATCCGCGTCCCGGGCGATCTGCATGGAGTTTTCAGGCAGCGCGTCTCCTGTTTTGGCGTAATGCGCGGCACCTGCAGGCGCAGATTTGAAATCAAGCGCGTAGTCATTGGTTTGCCCGACAAGCTCTTTGAGAAGCGCGATGGTAGGTGCCGTGATTTCTGGGCCTATCCCGTCGCCTTCAAAGACAGCAATGGTGAGAGTGTTCTTCATAAATAGGGTCTTTCCGCGCGGGCGACCTCGTGCGAGGGAGGATCGCTGTTTGACAGCGCATTTATTAATGTATACGCAAATGAATGCAATAGCGTTCTGCAAACCGCTGGACGTGTCCCCGTATTTGCCAGAGGTTGGGTGCCATGTATGTCGTGACCGTCACTTTCCGTATTCACCCCGGCCAGATGGATGGTTTTTTGCCATTGATGCAGGCCAACGCGGCCACTTCGCGCGCGCAAGAACCGGGGTGCCATCAGTTCGACATCTGCCGGGACGGGGACGAGATATTTCTCTACGAGGTCTACGATGACCGCGCAGCCTTTGATGCCCATCTGCAGAGCGCGCATTTCAAGGAATTCGATGCGGCGGTCGCTGACATGATCGCTGAAAAAAACGTCAAGTTGTTCGCAGAGGTTATCCGGTGAGCGACTGGGAGGTCTATGCGATCAAATACGCCGACCGGAACGCGCGGACACGGGCGGACAGCTTTATCTTCGACGACAATCACGATGCGCCCCATGCCATGGATTACTTCATGTGGCTTTTGCGGCGGGATGGGCGAAACATACTTGTCGATACGGGATATGACCACGCAGAAGCGCAGGCACGGGGCCGTCCCATCCGACTTGATCCCGGAGAGGCGCTGGCCCCCTTCGGTCTCACACCCGAGGACATCTCTGAGGTCATTGTCACCCATCTGCACTACGATCACGCAGGTGGCCTCGCGCTCTTTCCCAATGCGCATTTGCATTTGCAGGCGGCTGAGATGGCCTATGCCACGGGCCCCTGCATGTGCCATGACGTGCTGCGGATGCCTTTCACGGCAGGCCATGTTTGCGAGGCCGTCACGCGGCTTTATCGTGGCAAGCTGACGTTTCATGAAGGCGATGCTGCACTGGCGGATGGGCTGAGCCTGCATTGCATTGGCGGCCATTCGCGCGGGCTACAGGCCGTGCGGGTGAAAACGCAGGCCGGTTGGCTGGTGCTGGCCTCCGATGCTGCGCATTTCTATGAGAACCTCTGGCAGCGCAAACCTTTTCCCATCGTGGTCGATCTTCAGGACATGCTGGACGGCTTTAAGCGGCTGGAAGGGCTGGCCAGCACGCGGGAATTGATCGTGCCGGGCCATGATCCCCTGGTGCGCGAGGTGTTTCCACAGGCGATGGCCGAGCATATCACGCGGCTGGATGTAGGGCCGGTGGGTGAGGTTGTTTTCTAGCGCACTGCGGTTACTGCTTGGTGCAATACACTTCCGCGGACCTATTTATGCGCGCCGTGCATCGCCGGACCGCGGGGCGGCGATGCAACCGTTGAGCTGATGTGGTTTATGCCAGCCGTGGTAGCGCGAATGTCAATCTAAGCGCCAACGTCACCCCATCGCCGGCCCGTGCGGGCGGTCCGGCGATGCGCGGCGGGGCCAAGGCCCCTTGTTCCGCGCAGGTGCGCTTTGGTTGAGGCCTCGACATCTCTGCTACTCCGCCGCGATGGCCAATCCGCCCATGTCGGCAATCACCGCCAAGACCTGCTCGACCCCCTCGCCGTGCCGCAGCGCACAAAAGGCAAAGGGACGCCCTTCCCGCATGCGCGTGGCGTCCCGCTTCATCACCTCCAGCGAAGCCCCGACATGCGGTGCCAGGTCCGTCTTGTTGATCACCAGCAGGTCGGACTTAGTAATCGCAGGCCCGCCTTTGCGGGGGATTTCCTCCCCGGCGGCAACATCAATGACGTAGATCGTCAGATCGGCCAGTTCCGGGCTGAACGTGGCAGACAGGTTGTCCCCCCC
>CAYUSM010000129.1:0-4633 GCA_964447345.1 uncultured Sulfitobacter sp.
CGGCCCTAAGCGCACTTTGACTCTACCTATTGGTGCTGCAGCGCAGCTTCCAAAGAGCAGACATTCACACCTTTCGCGTCGAGTTCGCTTTGTAGGACTTCGTCATCCTGAACAATGAGATCGCGAGAGGAACTGCAATAACAGTAAGCAAGATAAGTGACAGAACGAGCGAGACCGGCCGGACCCAGAACAGGTTCATCGTGCCCTGCGAGATGATGTAGGTCTGGAGGAACGTTTCTTCTGCCATCGACCCCAGCACCAGGGCGAGCACGGTTGCCGCGGGCGAGTAGCCATATTTCTTCATCGCGAACCCGATCAGACCGCTAACCACGAGGATCCAGGTCTCCACAATGCTCGCATTGATCGCATAGGCCCCGATCACGCAGAGCAGGACAATGACGGGCACCACATTGACGTAAGGAACATCGAGGAACTTCACGAAGAGCGGTATGGCAAAGATGCTGAGGGCAATGAGGATCATGTTGCCGAGATACATGCTGGCGATCAGGCCCCAGACGAACTCCGGGTCATTGACAATCAGAAGCGGTCCCGGTTGCAGACCCCACATCAGGAAGGCACCGAGCAGCACCGCTGTCGCGCCAGAGCCTGGAATGCCCAGAGACAGCAAAGGCACCATCGCACCGGCTGATGCCGCATTGTTGGCGGCCTCCGGCGCGACGAGGCCACGCATTTCACCTTTGCCAAAGTTTTCGGGGTCTTTCGCAATCTTCTTCTCGACCGAATAGCCGATGATCGAACCCAGAGTTGCGCCGGAACCCGGCAAGACACCGGCAATAAATCCGATTGCCGAGCCACGCCAGAAGGTGAAACGGGACTCGTGATAGTCTTTTTTGGTCGGCCAAAACTCCTTGTCCCGGAAGCTGATCCGCAGGCGTTTTGCAGGTTGTCGATGCTGGCCATTCAGGATGCAATGCAGAAGTTCGCCGATGCCAAAGAGACCAATGGCGACCGCCACGAAATACACACCGCCGATCAACTCAGGAGAGCCGAACGTATAGCGCTGTTGGCCGCTCATCACGTCCACGCCAACGGTGCCGATAGCGAAGCCGATGAGAGCAGAAATGAACCCTTTGAACTTGTTGTCGCCCATCATGGTCGTCAGCATGAGCAGGCCAACCGCAATGATCAGGAAGTACTCCGATGGGCCGAAGGAGGCCGCGAAGTTCGCGAGCGAGGGCGCAAGAGCCGTTATCAGGATCACGCCGATGGTGCCGCCAAAGAACGACGCGATAGCCTGCATGACGAGCGCAGGACCCGCTCTGCCCTTCTGCGCCAGCGGGTAGCCATCGAGCGTCGAGGCCACCGTTGCCGATTCACCGGGCGTGTTGATGAGGATTGAGGTGATCGTCCCGCCATACATCGAGCCATAATAGATGCCCGCCAGCATGATGATGGCGATGGTTGGCGTCAGGCCGAAGGTCATCGGAATCAGGACAGCGATGCCAGCGGCAGGGCCGAACCCGGGGAACAAGCCGACGATCATACCGACAAAGGCGCCGATGAGGAGGAACAGAAGCCCTTCGGGCGAGGCGGCGACGCTGAGGCCAAGAGACAGGTTGGAGACGATATCGGCTAGCATAGGTGATTGACTCGTTGGGCAAGGGGCATGGCGTCAGAAGCCCAGAGGGCCGGTGGGGAGTGAGGCGTTCAAAAGGACTTTGAACAGAAGGTAGAGCGCACCGGGCAGCGCGAGGCTGTAGAGTACGTTGCTGACCGGATGCGGCCGGTTGAAGGTGAAGAGGAAGACCAGCATGAAGAGGATCATCCCAGGCAGCGCGCCGACAAGTTTCAGGATGGCGACAAAACCGCAGAGGTAAGCGAAAGTGATGGCCACATCGCGCCCGTATTCCGGCCCGCCATCAAGCGCATCGGTGTGGATGCCCATGGCTTCAGCAGTGCCTTCGGCGGCGGGATCTGTCTGGTGTGTATGAGCTACCCCGGCCTGTTCTTCAGCGCGCCATTCGCGGAAGTCGTTCCAGAGATTGATGGTGCAGGCGGCGATCAGCATCACGCCGATCAGAAGCGGGAAGAAACCGGCCGCCGGACGACCCGACGATGTGTAGAGCGACAGGGTCGACAGCCCGTAGGCAGTGTACCCGATCGCCAGCAGCAACAAGGCTGCGGCGAACCACTTTTTCATGGTTTCCTCCCAAGATTATTTTGACCGCCGCAGGCACATCCTCCTGCGCCCGCGACAGCGTATCATGTCGGCTTAGTTGATCGCGCCGATGTCTTTGAGCACGGCTTCATATTTGGTGCTCGTATCAGCCAGATAGGCACCGAATTCGTCACCCCAGATTGGGTTACCGGACATGCCGTTCGTGACCAGATACTCCTGCCACTCCGGCGTCTCGACCACCTTCTGCAGTGTTGCGACCCACCAGTCCTGAACGGCAGGGTCCAGCTCGGGAGGCAGAACCACGCCGCGTGGCAGCGAGAAGCTGAAGTCGTAGCCCAACTCCTGGAACGTCGGAATGTCGGGGTGGTTTGTACTGCGGGCCGAGTCTGAGAAGGCCAGGGCCTTGAATGTGCCCGCTTCCATCTGACCGGCGACCTCCGACGGATTGGCCACGACGGCATCGACACTGCCTGAAGTCAGGGCCGTGACGAGTTCGCCACCGGAACCGATGGGCACATATTCGTATTCAATGCCTGCGGCCTGGGCGAAGAGGCTCGCGGTCACGCGCTCGGGCCCGGCCGACCCGCTGCCGGCGATGGTAACGCGGCCCGCTTTGGCAGCCTCGACGAAATCGTCGATGGAGCCAAAATCGGAGTCAGACCGAACGACGAGGAACATGGCATCACTGGCCAACAGCCCGATGGGCGTGAAGTCTGCATAGGTCCAGTCGGTGTCAGACACCAATGGCGTTCCGATGAAGTTGCCGCTGGTCGACGTGGCCGCATAGGGATCACCCGCCTTGTTCTTCACGAAGCTGAAGCCAACCGCGCCGCTTCCGCCCTCGCGGTTTTCGACGACGATATTGCCGGGATAAAGCTCATACTTCTTCAGGATGTCGACGACGGTGCGGGACATGCGGTCATTGCCGCCGCCGGGACCGAAGGCGATCGTATAGGTCAGACGCTCGCTGGGATAGCTTTCGGCAAGTGCCGGAGCTGCGCCCAGAGAGAGCGCGGCCACAGCGGCCAGCGTGGTGAATGTCCTGCGATTGATCATGGTTTCCTCCCTTCGATCATTTTGCATTTTTATGACATCATGTGCAATACGGTTCGAATCTGCATCTTGTCAAGTAAAAATGCAATTTTGTTGATCTGATCGATAACACCCATATACATATATAGCGCGCGTTAGCTTTAGTTTGTGGGCTCTAATGTGAGCCGAAGGGTTTCTTGCCAGTTTCGATATTGCATTTTGCATCTTTGCACTATAAAAGCCAATCAAAGCACGTCGACGATACGATAAGGGAGGATGGACATGCGCTTGATGGTATTGCCCTGCGACGGGATTGGTCCGGAGATTATGGGGGCAACCCTGGATGTGGTGCGCGCCGCAAGCGCGAAGTTCGATCTCGGCCTCACCTTTGAAGAAGAAATCTCCGGCTTCGACAGTCTGAAACAACACGGCATCACGCTCCGCGAAGAGGTGCTCGAACGCGCCCGCACCGAGTTCGACGGTGTCATCCTCGGCACACAATCCCATATGGATTATCCCCCCGTCGCCGAAGGAGGCCGCAACGTCTCCGCGGGGTTCCGGATCGGTCTTGATCTCTATGCCAATGTCCGCCCCGCGCGCTCCCGATCCTTCCTACCCAACAAGGCAACGGACATGGACCTTGTGATCATGCGGGAAGCCACGGAAGGCTTTTACCCCGATCGCAATATGTTCAAAGGCGTGGGCGAGATGATGCCCGACCCGGATATGGCGCTGTCGGTCCGCAAAATCACGCGCCAGGGGTCGATGCGTATCTGTCGCGAGGCCTTCAAGCTGGCCATGCAGCGCAAGAAGAAAGTCGCAGCGATCCACAAAGCCAACTCCTTCCTGATGACCGATGGTCTGTTCCTCGAGTGCTTCCGCGAAGTCGCGAAGGACTATCCCGAGGTCGAGACCGAAGAACTGATCGTCGATGCTTTCGCAGCGCTCCTCGTTCGCCAGCCACAAAACTACGACGTCGTTGTCGCCACCAATTTCTACGGCGACATCCTCTCGGACCTCGCTTCAGAGCTCTCCGGCTCGCTCGGCCTTGCTGGTTCCATCAATGCGAATGCGGAAACTGGCCTATGCTGCGCCCAGGCCCAGCACGGCTCGGCTCCCGACATTGCCGGCAAGAATGTTGCCAACCCGACCTCACTCATTCTGTCCGCCGCGATGATGCTGTCCTGGCTGGGCGAACAGCGCGGGGAACCGAAACTAATGGAAGCGGGCCGCGCGATCTCCGACGCGGTCGACGCCGTCATCGATGACCCGGCGAAGCGAACCCGTGACATTGGTGGCTCCGTGAACACCGATGCCTTCGGACGGCTGGTGGCGGACCGTTTGTCCGCGATGAGCCTGGCCGCGTAGCGCCCTCCCCGCTCGCGCGCCGAACACTGGGGCGGTCTCAGATAGGGCCGCCCCAAAAGGAATAAAACCCATGACGACAGCCACAACCCGCAT
>CAYUSM010000129.1:4733-8446 GCA_964447345.1 uncultured Sulfitobacter sp.
GTCTGTTCGACCTTCGACTCGACGCCGGAGGGCAATATCGGACCCGTCGCCGAAGCGCTGGCCAAGGCAATAGGCGCAAAGACCATCCCCGTCTGCCCGGCCTTTCCGGGCGCGGGCCGGACCGTTTATCAGGGCCACCTCTTTGTCTTCGACAAATTGCTCAGCGAGTCGGGCATGCAATCTCACCCGCTGACGCCGATGACCGATCCGGATATTCGCCGCTGGCTTGGTCACCAGACAAATCTGCCGGTGGCGCATTTGCCGCTCTCCCATCTGCATAGAGGCGTGGATCCAGCGCGGGAACATATCGAAGCACTCACCGAAACCGCGCCGACCTTCGTCGTGGTGGATGCCGTGGCGGACGAAGACTTACTCGCGCTTGGCACCGTCCTGGCCGATACTCCGCTCATGGTTGGCGGCTCCGGGATTGCCATGGGTTTGCCGCGAAACTTCATCGAGGAGGGACGCGCAAAAGGTGGCGCGGCAGAATTTGCGACCGTCAGGGGCCCAGGTGCCATTCTCGCCGGGTCCTGCTCTGGGGCGACCCGCGCACAAGTCGAGCATCACACGAAAGACCATCCGGTCTATGCGATTGACGTCGCAGGCGTGATGTCCGGCGAGATCACCGCAGCAACCCTTGCGGACTTTATCGAGCGCCATTCAAATGGCATGCCGCTTGTCTATTCATCGGGGAATCCCGAAGAGGTGGAAGCGGCGCAGCGGCACTTCGGCCGCGAGACCATCGCCGCGAAGCTGGACTCCCTTTTTGCCGCAACTGCGCGCCAACTGCTCAACCGTGGCTACAGACGCCTCGTCATCGCTGGCGGCGAAACGTCGGGTGCCGTGGCTCAGGCGGTCACCACACATCTGGGGACCGAGGCGCTCATCGTTGGGCCGGAGATTGATCCGGGTGTCCCGATCCTTTCCTGCCCTATCGAACCACCCATGGCGCTCGCGCTGAAGTCCGGCAACTTCGGCGCAGTGGACTTTTTCGAAAAGGCGCTCACCATGATGGGGCAATCATGACGAGTAACGAGCAACAAACTCGTCAAGAAATGGCACGGCTCTGCGCCTCGCTCTTCGCACGCGGTTTCAGCGTCGGCACGGCGGGCAATGTGTCGGCGCGGGTCGACGACGGCCTCCTCATGACGCCGACCAATAGTCGTTTGGGCGACATCGAGCCGGATCGGATTGCGAAGCTGAACCTTGAAGGACAGCACGTTTCCGGAGACCGGCCGAGCAAGGAGGTGTTTTTGCATCGGGCGCTCTATGACACGCGACCGCAGACGGGCGCGGTCGTTCACCTGCACTCGACCTGGGCAACGGCGCTATCCTGTCTGGCTGATCTCGATGATGAAGACTGCATTCCGCCGATCACACCCTATGTCGTGATGCGTGTCGGCACCGTTAAACGCGTGCCCTACGTCAAACCCGGCGATCCGAAATCGGGTGATCTGATCCGCGCCTTGGGCGGGTCTGCTGCAGGCATCCTGCTCGCCAATCACGGACCGGTAGTGGCGGGCAAGGACTTGGTCTCGGCCGTGGCTGCTGCCGAGGAGCTCGAAGAAACCGCCAAGCTTGTGGTCGCGCTCCGTGGTATGAATGTGAACAGATTGTCCGACGCCGACGTCGCCGACCTGCGTAAAACCTTTGGGGAGATGTAGCTTATGAAAACCGCCGACCTGATCGACAAACATGCCAAGCACCTTTCGCTCGTCCACCTGCCTTTCAGGAAGTTTGGCAAGGTGAAGGCGATGGCAGGACCTGTTCAGACGGTGAAATGTTTTGAGGACAACACAGTCGTGCGCGCGCAGCTTAAACAACCCGGCGAGGGGCGTATCCTTGTCGTCGATGGCGGTGGATCGGCCCGCATCGCGCTTTTGGGCGATATGCTGGCCGACCTTGCGATCAAGAACGGTTGGAGAGGCATCGTCCTGAACGCCGCGATCCGGGACAGCGCCGAGATTGAAGAAATGGACATCATGGTGTGTGCGCTGGCGACCTCACCGGTCAAAAGTGCGAAGGAAGGCTGGGGCAAGGCGGGTGAAACCATCCATATCGGCGGAACAGCGATTGCACCCGGCGATTGGCTTTATGCCGACGCCGACGGTGTGCTCGCCTGCCGAACCGAGCTGACGATCTAAACAGATCCCGATTATTGGTGTGCGATGGATCGAATGAGATGCGTTGCGGTCGCCTCGTTCGTCGCCAGAAGCGTATTGTAGTGAATGCCGAGTCGCAGAAGCGATTTGACATCCACATCATGCGGCATTGCCGTGAGCGGATCGATGAAGAAGATGAGCGCATCCAGCCGGCCCTCGGCGATCATCGCGCCGATCTGGGCGTCGCCCCCGAGCGGTCCGCTCTTCAAAGCTTCGATCTCAAGGCCCGTTGCTTCCGCAAGCCGTCCGCCGGTCGTGCCCGTCGCATAGAGCGTGAGGCTCTTGAGATGGTCGAGATGGGTTTTGGCCCAGGCCACCATCTCGTCTTTCTTGCCGTCATGGGCAACAAGGGCCAGCGATTGCACCTCAGCCATTATCCTGGTGCTCCAAACCGATAACCTCGTTCTGCGCCTCGGCCCAATTCCAGGCGATCGGCGACTTACGCTTCAGCGCACCGCTCAGATGCTGGCGCATCTTGTAAGACGCATCGGCCACGTTCCCGCCCTCGAGCAGTGAGAGAATTTCGAGATGCTCGGTGCACTGCTCGACCAGCCGCTCGACATTGATCTCTGCGCGGTATTCCATGAGCCGCCGCATCTGGTTCACCCGTTGCAATGCCATATGGAAGAACGGATTGCCGGAGAGCTTGATGATCTCCTCGTGAAATAGCGAGCCGTTTTCGAGCAGCGACTCGGGTGGAACACTCGCATGATCCATATCGAGCATGCCTTCCTGGATGCGCCGCTGCTCGCTGAGCACCTTTCGATCGAGGTGGAAGGAGGGTTCGAGCATAGCCGCCGGTTCGATCGCCATGCGGAAGCGGTAGATCTCGTCAAAGGCCTCGGGAGTCTTGGCAACGGGCAGAAAGCGCCAGCCATAGCCTTCCTTGCGTTCGGCCCATCCTTCTCGGGCGGCACGAGCCAGCAGGTCCGATACTTTCGCCTTCGTCCAGCCATAGCGCTCGCGCAAGAGCTGCTCGGTCACTTCAGCAGGAAGCTCGTTCGTCAGCCAATCATCGGCCAGCCTTTGATAGTCATCGACATCATCAGCCGTCTGCATATCGACAAGTTCGCTTAGATGTTCCGGCAATATGTCCGGCACGAAGTATCCGCGATTGACGCGGCGGATAAGCAGTCCTTTGTCCTCGAGAGCCTCCAGGGCCTCGCGCACCGGCGTCCGGGAGACGTCATACCTGTCGGCAATCTGCTGCGCTGCGATATGCTCGCCGCAGGCCAGATTGCCCATGGCGATGTCTTCGGCCAGACGCCGAGAAATCTTCTTGGATAGGTCGCTGAAACGCATGAAATCTCTTTGTTTGGAGCACCTACCAATGGCTAGGACAACTCTCAGGATTGCACATTTTTTTGAATATTACGTATATTTTAGGCTTTTTTCATAGTAAAGAGCAATCTAATTTACGTCACTTTGATCGAGAAGTCTGATGACATAGATTACTCTATCCTCGTTCCGGGAAATGTCAGAGACTTGGCAACCTGCCGAAATGAAGCCCCCGTCGGCCCGTTAGGCGATCATTTTAGGACGGCCCATTGC